>CAZAVC010000268.1:0-3848 GCA_964488265.1 uncultured Fimbriimonas sp. | reverse complement strand
CTTTGGCCCCTGATCGGCGTACTCGCGATCCTCGGACTGGTTCGAGCGGGGCAGCAAATCGGCGAGCAATCGCTGAAAGATTTCTCCTTCCCGGCGACCTTCGCCAAGATGCACTTCGACGCGGCTCCGAAGGACGCCATCATGGTGAACGCCAGCGATAACGGCTCGCAGATTCCGGCTTATCTTCGATATGGAGAGAACGTTCGACCCGACGTCTACTTCGCGTTCGGAATGCCGCAACAGGCGTTCACGCAACCCGGGCAGCAGTGGTCTAAAGAGACGAAGCTGGCGTACGTGAAGGGAGCCTTGCGAGATGCGAATCAGCAGCCTTTGAACCTACCGTTGATCTCTGACGAAGAGATTCTAAGAAGGCCGTTCATCGGCGAATACAATAGCGGTGCGCCTCAAACCGCCGCGAATCTCTTGCCGAGTGGAATCCTGTTCGAATACAAAGATCAGGCGACCACGGCAGAAGAAATTCGAGCCGCCGAGGCCGCCAACCGCCTGGCTCATCCCGAGGTTTTGGAAGCTCCGAAAGGGAAGCAGCATCGTCTGGTGAAAGAAGCAATGGCAGCCGTACACCTGCGTCGAGCGATGTTCTTCTACCATCGAAAGGTGCTGGACCTAGCCGTCGATTCGGCGAAACTCGCGCTGGAATGGCACCCGGATCACGCCCCGGCGTGGTTCACGCTGGGCTCGATCTTGGACGAGATGAAGCAGTACGACCTTGCCGAGCAGGCTTACTTAGACGCGATTCAGCGCATGCCCGATCTTCCCGGTCCCCGGCAAAACTTGGCGTACCTGTACGGTCTCGCCAAGAACTTCGACCGAGCCGAAGAGCTTGCCAACGAGGAAATGCGTCTCACCCGAGGATCGCAAAACACCAAAGCTCTGCTAGACGTTTTGGCGAAAATGAGAGCCAAAGGATAGGGCGAGAGAAACGGTTTGAGTGGTCAACTTTCAGGAATGAGTGAAAGTTAGGCCACTTACGGCGTAGAATAGGGGAGTCATGAGCGTAACCGCCGATCCCCTAGCCCCTACCCGATTTGCGCCAACGCGCACGTTTGGGGAGATCGCGGATGCGGTTTACGCCGGGGAGCGCATTAGCACCGCCGATGCTCGCGTTCTTTTCGACCACCCAAACCTACTGGAACTCGGCGCGCTCGCCGACTTTCGCCGGCAGCAACGCACCGATCCCGACACGGTGACCTACATCATCGGTCGAATTCTTAACTACACCAACGTTTGTTGGGTGCGCTGCAAGTTCTGTGCGTTCTACCGAACGCCGGGGCATGACGAGGGCTACCTGCACTCGGACGAGGCGATTCTAGACAAGGTCCGAGACACGGTTGAGAAGGGCGGCGTCGAGATACTTTTCCAAGGCGGGCTCAACCCCAAGCTTAAGATCGACTATTACGAGTCGATCTTCTCCAAGATCAAAGAGCAGTTTCCGGATGTGATCCTGCACGCGCTCAGCCCGGCAGAGATCATTTACATCGCTCACATTTCCAAAATCACTTTGGAAGAGGCTTTGAAGCGATTGAAGGCAGCAGGCTTGCACTCTATTCCTGGTGCGGGCGGCGAGATCCTTGTCGACCGCGTTCGTAAGATCATCGCTCCCTACAAAGACACCACCGACGAGTGGCTGGCTTGCATGCGCGCCGCTTCGGCTTTGGGCATTCGGTCAACCGCATCCATGATGTTTGGTCACGTGGAGACCATCGACGACCGTATCGAGCACTTGGGCCGCATTCGAGACCTGCAAGACGAGAGCGCGCCGTTCCGAGCGTTCATCACGTGGAACTTCCAGCCGGAAGAGACTCAGTTGGAGATTCCGGTGAAGGCTTCCGGAGCCGACTACTTGCGAACGGTCGCCGTCTCTCGGATCTTCCTGGATAACTTTGACAACCTGCAGGTTTCCATTCTCACGCAGGGTCCCAAGATCGCGCAGATGGCGCTGAAGTACGGCGCGAACGACTTTGGGTCGGTGATGATCGAAGAGAACGTCGTCTCGGCGGCGGGGAACAAGTTCATCCTCAGCGCCGAAGAGTTCGAGCGGATCATCAACGCGGCGGGCTTTACGCCTAAGCGCCGCAATACTCGCTATGAGCTTCTGGAAGGCTAAGAGGGGTTTTTCCTCTTAGCCGTCCGTTAAGTTCATTCGTCGCCTACGGCATCTAATCGATCGAGAACCGCTTCCAGATCGCTTGCGGCGGTGAGGGCTCGGCCGATGACCAGATAGTCCGCGCCATCTTCCAACGCTTGCTTCGGCTCGCCGACCCGGCGCTGATCGTGAGTGGCGCCGCCCGGAAGTCGAATGCCAGGCGTGGCGATAATTCCGTTCGATCCGAGGACGTCTCGAATGTCTTTGATCTCCTCAGCCGAGCAAATCACGCCGTCTAGACCGTGGTCGATTCCCATGCGCGAGAGGTAGAGCATATGGTCTTTCAGGCTTCGGTCCACGCCAAGATCGCCCTGAAGGGTGTGCTCGTCTAGCGAGGTGAGAACGGAGACGCCCATGAGCAGGGGTCGCTTTTCTTCAGAAACGTTTTTGGCTTCCTCAATGGCAGCGGTGAGCATCGCGGGTCCGCCTGTAATGTGGAGGGTCATCATCCAAACGTCGTGCTTGGCGGCTTCTCGAACCGCGAGGGCAACGCTGTTGGGGATGTCATGAAACTTAAGGTCTAGGAAGATCCGCTGGGCACCCGCTTCGCGGAGCTTATCGAGCACGCCAAGGCCGTGGGGAAGGGTGAGGCCATGACCCACTTTGAATGCGGCAACACGCGGGCTTAGGCGCTTAACCGTGGTAATCGCATCATTGAGATCGCCGGTGTCTAGGGCGCAGATCACGTTTCGCAACATGCTTTCAGTTTAGTCGTTTGCTCATGCCTATAACAGGGTTCCAGAGGTTATCGCCAGACAACCCCCTGGTTGAAAGGAACTTAGCCTTCTTTCTCGGAAACGACGCTCGCTTCCGATTGAATCATGCGGCTCAGCGCGGCCGCTCGCTTGGGGTCTAAGACCGCCAAAAGTTGGGTGACCTTCTCGCTGTCCATTACGGTGAGAACCTTGGCAAGCTCGGGGTCTTTCCAGGTTTCCACCACCGCTTTTAACTTGTCGGCAGGCATCTCTGCCCAAATCTCGGCAAGTTTTTCTCGACCCAGGTCGGGATCGATCTTTGGCTCTTTCTTTGTTGGCGTGATCGGTACAACCGCAGGGGGCTTGGGCTTAACCTTCTTGGCGACCTTTTTGGCGTCCTTCGGGTCTTCCTTTTTGGCGACTGCGGGAGCTTTTGGCTTTTTACCCAAGAGTTTGGCTAGGGCGGGAATGTTCAGCTTATCGGTGTAAACCAGTCCCACCACCGCTCCGGCGGAGCCGAGCAGAAGAAACAGCACCAAGAAAACCACTATGAGAATGGTTTTCTTTATGTTCTTGGGTTTCTTTGCCATCGGTTGAACCTAAATCTTGCTTCTTAGCGCAAATCCTGCGCGCCCAACGTGCCAGAAAGCGAACCTTGAGCGGCCAATCTCGCTTTGATTTTCTGTACGTACTGTTTAGTTTCGGCAAGATCTGGAATTCCTCCAGCCCTATCCACTCGCCCAGGGCCCGCATTGTATGCCGCGAGCGCCAGATCGACATTGCCGTACTTGTCCAGCATCTTCTTGAGATAGCTTGCTCCGCCCCTAAGGTTCTGTTCGGGATTGAATGGGTCGGTCACCCCGAGCTCCAGTGCGGTTTCGGGCATGAGTTGCATAAGGCCCATAGCGCCCGCCTTGGAAATAGACATCGGGTCGAAGCCCGATTCTTGTTCCACCACCGCTTCAAGTAGCTTGGGATCGAGTCCGTTT
>CAZAVC010000267.1:0-3866 GCA_964488265.1 uncultured Fimbriimonas sp. | reverse complement strand
CCTCAACAATAGAGTTCACGGGCTCAGCGAGGGCGTTTCGAAGCTCGTCGCTAGAGATGGTGGTACTTCGGGGAAGACCGGTGATAAGGTCTCGACCCTTGATCTCCATCGTCAATTCCCGCTCGAGCGGATAAGCCGAACCGATCTCGATTTTGCAGTTCTCCGCGGTGCGATCACCGATGGAAAGGTTGTAGGCCCGTTTGACGTAAGAAACAATCGCATCGTCAAGCTCGTCGCCCGCAACCCGAATCGACTTGGAGAAGACGATTCCGCCCAAGGAGATCACCGCAACTTCAGTGGTGCCTCCGCCGATGTCTACGATCATCGATCCCGACGGCTCGTCTACGGGAAGCCCGGCTCCGATCGCGGCTGCCATGGGCTCCTCGATAACGTAAGCGTGGGTTGCCCCGGCGTTCTTACTCGCTTCGATAACCGCTCGCCGTTCCACTTCGGTGACGCCGCTTGGAATACCGACGACAACCGTCTTTCTCAAGAGAAAACTACGGGGGCTGACCTTGTTGATGAAGTGCTGCAGCATCTTCAGGGTCTGTTCGTAGTCTGCGATGACGCCATCCTTCAGAGGACGTGTGGCAACAATGTTCGCCGGGGTTCGGCCCAGCATTCGTTTTGCTTCGGCACCCACAGCCATAACTTTGCCGTCGTCTTTGCTGATGGCAACCACGCTTGGCTCACGCAAAACAACTCCACGGCCACCAACGTGCACCAATGTGTTGGCCGTTCCGAGGTCAATTCCGATATCACGAGAGAACCGGCTAAGAAAAGATTCAAACAAACCGTTGGCCATTTAGTTTTCGTCCTCTTCCGCCTGGCCAACCGAGTTGTCCCCGACGGTGAGTCGTTTCGAGAGAGTTTCCTGACTAATCGCCGAGAGCACCACGGCGCTAGAGGTGGTAAAGATCACGCACTTGGTCTTTCGACCTTGCGTGGCATCAATCAACGTCCCTTCTTTCCGCAAGGTTTGGACGAGTCTCCGCATGGGTGCCGATTCGCTGCTAACCAAGGCCACGATCTTGTCGGTCAACACATAGTTGTAAAAGCCGACATTGAGAACCGTTGGAACAGGCATAAAAAACTCCTCGGTACAAAGAGTGTACCGAGGAGTGGAAACCGTGCGTCGGGAATTCTCTTAAGCGCCGCCCAAGGCACCGCCGGGACGCTTTTGTTGGAAGCCACCGCCGCCGCCACCGGGACCGAACGGAGCACCGCCCGTAGGAGGGCCAGATCGGAGACCGCCTCCGCCAGGACCACCACTGAAGCCATCGCCACCCATGCGACCTGCGCCTCCACCAAAACCACCTGCCGCTCCTGCGCCCGCATTAGGAAGAGCGTTCGCGTAAGAAACAGGAGCGTCCGGAAGCTTAGCGTCGGTCAAATTTGCTTGCTCTACAGGCGTAGGCGGCTTTGGCTCCGGCTTCGTGAAGAACAGAGTAAGCGCCACGATGATCGCCAGCACTGGAGCGGCGATGGAAAGGGCAAGATTCCAAGTGTCTTTGTTGTTCATGACCGATGGTTTCCCGTTGAACCTTAAGGTTACACGATTCGGACGCGCGCGCCAACTATCTGGCGTCACACCGTTGCGATTCTACACCCATTTCTATCGGACAAGAAAGGGGATCGGCTCCACTAAATCTGAGGCATTCAGAGGAGCCGATGGTGAAACGTTAGCCTTCGCTGGTCTCGTAACGATCCTTCAAGGAGGCGACAACCGTCGGATCGGCAAGGGTGCTCGTGTCTCCCAACGCTCGACCCTCCGCAATGTCTCGCAGCAATCGCCGCATGATCTTTCCAGATCGCGTTTTAGGAAGGTCGGCGGAGATGAACACGTCATCGGGTCGAGCGATCGGCCCAATCTTCTTGCCGACGTGGCCTTTGATCTCGGCGATGAGCGCGTCTGAGGCCGTGAATCCGGCTCGTAAGCTCACAAACGCGGCGATTGCCTGACCCTTGATGTCGTGAGTCTTGCCAATAACCGCCGCCTCGGCAATGGCAGGGTGATCCACCAGCGCCGATTCCACTTCCATGGTGGAGATGTTGTGACCCGCCACCAGCATGATGTCGTCCACCCGACCCAAAAGCCAAAGATAGCCGTCGTTGTCCAACTTCACGCCATCTCCTGCAAAGTAGTTCTTGGGGAACCGGCTCCAGTACGTCTTCTTGTACCGCTCGGGATCGTTGTAGATACCGCGCGTCATGCTTGGCCAAGGTTGTTCGATCACCAGATATCCGCCGCGTGTCATGTTGGTGGCGTGAGGGCCGGAGATCTCGACACCGTTTCCATGATCGTCCAACACCTTGATGTGGACTCCGGGGAACGGGTGAGTCGCCGATCCGGGCTTGGTGGCGGTGATTCCCGGCAGAGGCGTGATCATGATCGCGCCCGTTTCGGTTTGCCACCAGGTGTCCACGATCGGGCACTTACCCGCGCCGATGTTGGTGTGATACCAAATCCAAGCCTCGGGGTTGATGGGTTCGCCAACCGAGCCAAGGAGTCGCAAGCTAGAAAGATCGCATCGAGCCGGGTACTCCGCGCCCCACTTCATAAACGTTCGAATCGCCGTCGGTGCGGTGTAGAGAATGGTCGCCTTGTGCTTTTCGATGATTCGCCAGAAACGATCCTTGTCCGGAGTGTCTGGCGCGCCTTCGTAGATCAACACCGTTGCCCCGTTAGAAAGGGGGCCGTAGGTGATGTAGGAGTGACCCGTGATCCAGCCGCAGTCGGCGGTGCAGAAATGAAGGTCGTCTTCCTTAAGGTCAAAAACCAGCTTGGAAGTTGCGGTGACGCCGGTCAGGTAGCCACCCGTGGTGTGAGTGATGCCCTTCGGCTTGCCCGTCGATCCCGAGGTGTAAAGGATAAAGAGCAGGTCCTCGGAGTCCATCACCTCGCAAGGGCAATCCTCCGATTGTCGGGTGACGATCTCGGACCAGTGAACGTCGCGACCCTCGACCATGTTTAGGTCCCCGCCCGCTTCACCCACTCGGTTAAGCACCAGGACCTTTTCGACCGTATCGCAACCGTGATTTTCAAACGCCTGATCGGTGATCTTCTTGAGCGGTACCACACTGCCGCGTCGCCAGCCACCATCGGCGGTGACAATCACCTTCGCCTGAGCGTCGTTCGCCCGCTCGGCAAGAGAATCGGCACTGAAGCCACCAAAAACAACCGTGTGAGCGGCGCCGATTCGGGCACAAGCGAGCATCGTGATCGGAAGCTCCGGCACCATCGGCAGATAAATGCAAACGCGATCGCCCTTCTGAACGCCAAGCTCTTTCAGCGCGTTGGCAACCTTGGAAACCTCGACCTTCAGCTCGGCATAGGTGAGCTCTCGAACATCTCCCGGTTCGCCTTCAAAAACGATGGCGCGCTTGTTGGCGCGATCTCCCTCGGCGTGGCGATCGACGCAGTTGTAACAGGCGTTCAGTTTTCCGCCGACGAACCACTCCACCACCGGAGGCTCGAAGTGACAAACCCGATCCCACGGCTGGAACCAATGCAGAGTCTTAGCCCAACTCTCCCAGAACCCTTGCGGATCGTGAAAGGCTTTGTCGTAAATGCTGGGGTCGTTCGCGTTGGCTTGGGCAACGAATTCGGGGCTGGGCGGGTAAGAACGCGCCTCGTGCAGCAAACTCTCTATGGTCTCCGACATCGGTGTCTTCCTATGCGCGAAAAGACCCTACGACGAGCCACGAATGAGCAAGTCGTTAGGTTCGCGGTAGGTCATTTTAGCGCAGATGACCTACCAGCAATGGTAGAACCCTACGAATCGTAGCGACTATCGCCTAATGATCACCGTTTACAACCGATACACCCGTTCGTGGCGAAGGGGCGAGCCCGGCATGAACGTCCA
>CAZAVC010000266.1:0-3874 GCA_964488265.1 uncultured Fimbriimonas sp. | reverse complement strand
GGTCTAGCTCCCGATAATTTCGGAAGTTGAACATACAGAGTCGACCGATGCCGAACGCTCGGTCCCTCTCTATCACCGGAATCGAGTGGTCTGAACTCATCGCATTCCTCTAGAGAGAAAGGGGTCAGGTGGGCGGTTTCCCACGCTCTTTCTTAAAAAGAAGTCTAAGTTCTTTATAGAATTGATGATGATTATTAAGGAAAACTTTTTCGGGGATAACCCCGGTTTTTGCCCTGCTTTTAGGTTCAACCCGCTCGCCAAATCCGGGTGGAAAAAGGGGTGGGAAAGCCCCCTTGTTGTTCGTTGAAAAGGTGGGTTGTCCCCGAAATTCAAGTTATCCCAAGTTATCCACGGATCATCCCCAGCGGCTTTGCAACAATTGGGGACGCTTCTGCCAAGGTCAAATTTCAGAGCAGTCCTCGCTCTCTGCCAAACTTCATCACCGTTGCTTCGGCGTACAAGAGAGGGTCTATGCCGGGTCTCATTTTTACGCGCAGGCGCTCTGCCAGGGGCATCCAAACGCCCTCGATCAGCTCCATCCGTTTGGATTCTTCGACGTCGTAGAAGCGGTCGCAGAACCTTCGCAGCAGGTAGTACTGGTCGGGTCTTAGCCGTCTCAGATCCGGAATCTCCGGTTCCAGAGGGTGTACGCCCGCGCTGTGCGGGGTGACGGTGTTTACCGGAGCCGAGGTTCTTTCGTTCACCACAATGGTGTTTGCCACCAGGTCTCCAATGCGCTGCATTTTGGGATTGATGAACATGGCAATGATCCCGGTGAGCGCGGGTGGCGGAAACAGATCCGCAATGATCAGCAGGTTTCTTGTCGCTGCGGCCGCCGGGGTGATCGGCGTGCCGTCGGCCATTCTGACCCGAATGCCCAACAGCTTCTTGCCCAGGGTCTGCCCGTTAAAGTACGCCTCAGCGAGGATGAGATAGAGGAACGGGGCAAAAGAGACAAAAACCAGCAGCGCGGCTATGCCAAAGCTCGCCAAAAAAGTAGAAAGCCAAATCAAAAACTTAGCGGCATTCCACACCATTAGGACAGCTAGGCCGCAAATGGCAATGATCGCAAACAGGTCTATGATGGCGGCCATGATGCGCGGACCAACCCCCGCCAGACGGTACGTCACGACGGTTTTTTCCGGGGTCAGCAACGCGATATCGAGCTGCACGGTGTAGATTGTACTAACCAAATGATGCAGTCGGTGGAATCCGGTTCAGAGAACGGCTCAAAAGAGTCTGTTGCCCTGCGTTACGGTTCCGCTTCTCGCCCCTTAACCTCAGAGGGCAGAAGCTTGGTGGCGGGCAGTGCTCAGTACGTTGATCCTGAGATTCTAAGCACTCGCTACGTTCCCACCAAGCGGCTCATCGGCATTTTCGCGCTCAGCGTTCCCATTGTTTTTGTGCTTGCATCGGCGGGCATGCCGGGCGTTTTTTGGCTGGTGAACGCGGTCATCGGCGCGTTTACGATTCTCAGCGGAGTCATGGGTCCAAGATTGAAGGGCTTGGTGATTCGTCGCAAGATGGATTCGGTGCTTTCCGTTCGGGTTTCGAACAAAGTGCAGTTTCATATTGAAAACCGATCCGGTCAAGATCTTTCGGGTGTGGTGAGAGACGAGATCCCCACCACTTTTCGGCTGGGCGATATCTACGAAAGCGTTTCGGGCTCTTTTCAAAAGGGGTTCTTGAAGCCTTCTAACAACGAGGTTCCTTTTCGGTTGGAATCCGGCAGGCGGTGGGATTTTGAATACGCGGTGAAGCCTCCGGAGCGGGGCGACGAGCTTTTTCCGGGAACGTTTTTGCGCCTAGATTGTCCGCTGGGGTTGGTCACTAAGCAGGTTCATCTTAAGACTCAGCAAGACGTGCGGGTGTATCCCAACGTGCTGGCTCTGCGCGAGTTCGACCTGCTGAACCAGGCGGGTCGGTTGAAAGAAGTCGGCATTCGGCAAGCCAAAATGCGCGGCATCGGCACCGATTTCGAATCGCTGCGGGAGTACGCAGAGGGCGACGATTTTCGAAAGATCGACTGGAAGGCCACCGCGCGTCGGAGCCGATTGATCGTTCGCCAGTACGAGGTAGAGCGCAACCAATCGGTGCTGCTGTGTATCGATACCGGTCGGCACATGATGGCGGAGGTGGATGGGGTTCGCAAGCTGGATCACGTGTTAGATGCGGTGCTGCTTTTGGCGCACGCAGCGGCGGCGGCCGGAGACCATGTGGGCCTGCTGGTTTACAAAAACGATGTCGTCAAGTTCATCGCCCCCAAGAAGGGTGGGAATCAGGTGGGACTAGTCGTGGAGGCGCTGCACAATCTGGTGGCCGAGCCCATTGAAAGCGACCCGGTAAAGGCGTTCTCGTTCCTGCAAGCTCGGTTCAAAAAGCGATCGTTCTTGCTGAATTTCACCGCAGTGGAAGATGCAGATCGGGCTCGCGAGGTGGCGACCTCCATGAGCTCGCTGCGGAATCGTCACCTTACGTTCTTGGTCAACGTCTCCGACCCGGAGATCGCGGCGATTCTAGGCAAGGTTCCGGGGTCGGAAGAAGAGCTGTATCAGCTTCGCGCGGCGCAATGGGTGACCGAGGATAAGAAGGCGGCGCATTCGTTGATGTCCAGCTTGGGGATTCGGTTTATCGATAGCGAGCCGCAGGTGTTGGCGAAGGCGCTGGTGAACACGTATCTGGACGCCAAGAGTCGAGCGCTGATTTAGGGTCGGGTGAGTGGTCCCCTAGGGGTATGAAGGCAATATTCAAGAAACAACCTCTGGCTCCTATAGTTGCTGATGTTAGTCTTTATCGATGAAAGTTACAGCGTGGATCAGGATGGGAACATCCATCACGCTCTGGCCGGCTTCGGAATTTCGGAAGAGTCCTACCGAAAGCTTGTCGCGGCAGTGCATCAGATCAAGGAAAAGTACTTCGAGTCGGCAGAGTCGCTATCTAGCGACCAAAGATCTGAACTCAGAACAAAGCGCATCGCCTGCTCGGGCGAGCCAAGACGTGCGGAACTGAAAGCAACTAAGCTGTTAACTTCTAAAGCGGCTAAATTTCATGCGGAAACGAAAAGTGCCCAGAGTGTTTTGCTTGTTAATGAGCTCCTTGGCGTTGTTCAGTCTCTTGACGGGGTCGTCTTTGGTGTCCTCTCCGAGCCAGACCATGTAGACCAAATTCAGAACCCTGGTCAACTGATTCCACTCCAACTGAAAGCTCTCATTGAACGTGTTGAAGACTGGATGAGCGAACAGGATCCCGGGCAGCAAGCGACACTCATTTTCGACGCAATCGATAGCAGGACCAGTCGGGACCTAAACTTCGTTGTTTCGGACTTCCTTTTTCGGCACGGCCAAGGGAAACGAATCCGCCGAGTAGTGCCTACAATCTTCTGGGTTGATTCGTCGTCCACTCCTGGTTCGCAGGTGGCCGACCTTATTGCGCACGTCCTTATGAATTCGATGCTCCCATCCGATCGGAAAAAACAGCTCGACGAAGTTTGGCTCCAGGTGAAGGGGATGATGTACCGGAGCAAAAGCGGTCAGATGCGTGGAATACGCCGTTTGAAAAAAAAGCAACAGACGGGAGCGTAGCTCGCTGACGCTCTTGGAACGCCATCCGCCTGTTTCAACACTATTATAGCTTGAGTAGCGAAAATCATTACTAGAAATGAATTTGCACTCGAAATGTCTCGGCAAGAGCTCTGCCCTTCTGCCTTTAAACAAGAACCCTCTGCGTAGTGTTAGATCGCTGGGTAAAGGATTCCGAACCGAATCGGAACGGCGGAGCCGTGGCAAGAGATCCCTCCTTCGGCTAACTTCCTGAGAGGATCAATGGAGGGTTCTCCTAGACTGGCCTGGAGGGGCGAGCGTTCTTTAAACATTGC
>CAZAVC010000265.1:0-3877 GCA_964488265.1 uncultured Fimbriimonas sp. | reverse complement strand
ATGCCTTCCATGAGGTCACCATCAGAGACGATCGCGTAGGTGTAGTGATCGATGATCTCGTGGCCCGGCCGATTAAAGGTTGCGGCCAGAAACTTCTCTGCGATTGCGAATCCAACTCCGTGGGCGAAGCCTTGGCCCAACGGTCCCGTTGCCATTTCAACGCCCGCAGTCATGGTGTTTTCGGGGTGACCAGGAGTTCGGCTATGGGCTTGACGAAACTGCTTGAGATCGTCAAGAGAAAGATCGTAGCCTGTCAGATGAAGCAGGCTGTAGATGAGCATCGAACCGTGCCCCGCGGAGAGAATGAAGCGATCACGGTCGAACCACTTCGGCGATGCTGGATTGTGCTTAAGATGCTTCGTCCAAAGAGCATAAGCCATCGGAGCCGCACCCATTGGAAGTCCGGGATGTCCACTATTCGCTTTCTGAACAGCGTCCATCGACAAGCCACGAATCGTATTGATACAAAGTAAATCGAGTTCTTTACCGGTAGCGCTCACGTTGACAGGTTACCGCCCAGGCGGTAGCATCCGCATGTGACCTCGGTTGGCATCTTTGTCGCTTGTGTTTCAAGCGCCTTCGGGGGTACCCCCGATTCAGCTCCGGTCCTTGATCCTATCCATCCGGCTGGGATTCAAGGAGTTGGCAAAGTTTGGAAGGTAGATTCGGACCTCTCTTTGCAATGGGGGGGCGAACCTTATCGCCCGATCGGATTGCGACTAAACCCTTCGAGCGAGCTCTTCCCTCGCGCGTATGGCAAGGGTGTTCGAGATTTCATCTTCAACGTGCCCGTTTCCGGCGGAGCGTGGGAGGCCGCAGGGTCTGCTCCGCAAGACATTCGATTCCTCCTCGCGATCAACTCATTGTCGCCGATGGCGAAAGGGTTCACCGTTGAGCCGATGTACTACCGAATCACGGGAGTCAAGAATTCGGCTCCCATCTCGATTAGTCTCCCCGGGGCGGATGAGGCTCTCGTAGTGATGGCACAGAAGCGAGACGGAGCGGTTGTTGATTCGGCAAAAGTTCCGGTTCTTGGCGGAACACTCAAGTTTGAGCTCAAAACCATCCCTGGAGCCGAACACGTCGCGCTGATTTACCCCCTTGGGTCCTCCTTGGAGTACGAAGACCTTTGGGAAGGATTTGACTCTCACCGAGACCGAATTCTGAGATCACTTTCCCTGCTGCAAGGTCGAGCTAGATTGAGGGGAATCGTGAACCCGTTGGGAGTCACTTCTCAGCTCCCAGGATCTCAGCAGCGGTTCGTTCCAACTTCTCCTCTTTTCCGGGCAGAGTTTGCAGAGTTCTTGGAGGACAAGTACAAAAACGTTCGCAACGTATTGGAGGCTTGGGCGGCCAACGGAGGCGAGTTTGCCTCGTTCGACGATGTTGCTCGACTTATTCCGCTTTGGTCTGGCCAGCGAGGCGTTGCCCTGCTTTTCGATCCTGAAAAAGACCTTAAGCTCGGCTGCAACATGCGCCGCTCTGTGATCTGGGACGACATCAGCCAGGCGATTGCGCAAACGCGCGAGCGCCGCTTCGCAAAGTTTGTGGAAGCGATCCATAGCCTCGCTGACGTACCCGTTCTGCAAGAGTGGACAGGCTGGGCAGCCGTCTATGAAGGAGGCACCAGTCCTTTCGACGGCATCGGTTTCAAAATTCTTGATCGGTCCCCGGCGGCCGTTGTGGAGCAAGCTTCGAGACCGCTCTCGACCACCCTTCGGTGGAACCGCCCGGGTTGGTTCGCCGCGACAAACGTCTCGATGCCCACTAAAGACGGCGTTCAGCCCCTATTGGACGATCTTGCGGCCATTGGAACACGCGCCGTGTACTTCGGAGTACAGACCATCGCCGAGGTAGATGCGTTTGGTGGCGACCCGACAACTTTCAATCGCCCCAAAGTCGGAGCGGTTTTCTTCCCTGAAAATGCGACGAATCCGGCTTTCGCGCAACCTCTCGGAGGTGGATACTTCTGGTTGCCCGCACCCTTTAATGGCAACCGCATTGATCTTGGCGAAGGGTTTTACGCTTACCGGTTCGACCAATCTGCAACTCCAAAGTACGCGCTCTGGTCGGCAGGACAACCCACTCGCGTTCAGATTCCAACCCGGAACGCCAAAAAGATCGTTGTTACAGGTCCGCCATCTGTAAATCCGGATCCGAAAGAAGTAAAGGGGTTACTGGAAGTAACGATCGGTCCGGTTCCGATCATTTTGGAAGGTCTTGAAGACGTCCCAGTACCCAACGTGGTCATCGAGAAGTCGACGAGCCGATTCCGAGAACTGGTGGCACATGCGGCCAAAATTCGTCGCGATATCGGCGACGAAATGGTGATGGCGCGCAACCTCCGGGAAATGTTTCTAAATACTCCCCTTGCCGCATGGAGAGTTCAAGACGAGGTCAATCGCGCCATTTACAAGAACATCGGGCCTTTGATGTGGATCGAATTGGAGCGCTCGCTCGATAACTCGTTCAGCGAAGCAATCACCGATGCGAGTTGTTCCGGAACAGGGGCGATTTCGCTGAAGGTGCCGTTCGAAAACCCCAATGGGAAGCACCAGATTCGACTCACCCTCTCTCCCAAAACTACTGAGAACGTCGACGTCTGGTTGGCAGCCAAAATCCCCGATGGCGATCGTGCCAAGGTTCGCGTCAAGATTGGGGGCCAAGTCCTTGGGCTTTCCGGCGAGTCGATTGCACGTTACGGGGCAGGGTTTGGCTGGTACAAGCTGGGCGTGAGCCGATTCTTAGGCTCACGAGCGGAAGTCATTGTGGAATGCGATTCGTCTCCAGGTACGGACATCGCGTTGGACTGCCTTGTTTTTGCATCCATGCCGTTCCGCCCAAGGGGATCTTCCTTCAGCGACTACACCCTGCCTGTTATCCCCGAGCCCCAAAAACCGGGCGTTCCGAAGTAACCCACCTATTCAACTTTTCCTTGAGAGCTACCAGCTCTCAAGGAAGGGATTCGGGCGATCCTTGAAGAACTCTTCGCTCAGTCTCTCCTGCTCTGCATAGAGGTCTTCCGGCAAGTGACAAAGGCCGTAAAAACACTTGGTCTCTCCAACACGCACGGCCCAGCCTGCATCACCGTACGAGTAGTGCCACCACTCGTCGCGGCAGTTGGAGAACTCCTGGGAGAGCATTGCGTTAACGAGCAAAGTGCGATGGTAACTCGCTTCGTCACTCAGCCCGTAGGCGTAGGTCGGAGCCGCTTGGTGACGATCATAAGGCGAGCAGACATCGAGTTGCTCGTTAGCATCGTTGACAAGCCAAACGTCAACCGCTGCGCCCGTGCAGTGTCCGGGAGGGGCAGGTTGGTCGGTCGGAGCCACCCAGCGACATACGGTGCGCCTTAGAGCCACATCCGGTCGGTCAGGAAAGGCCTCACGGGCTGCCTTCCACATAAAGTCGTAAATTCGCTGCTGCCGGGCAAAGGGTCTCCAGGCATCGATGACACCCAAGTGGATCCCCTCAGGAAGCGTTCGGGCCGCTCCATCGAGCATTCTTACAACACTCTCGCGCAAGTAAGGAATGACTTGGGGTCGGAGAATCCTCACCGTTGGTGCAAGTTCGGAAATGTGAACGAGAGGCTCTTGATTTTCAATCTCCAGCACCTTGTTTAGGGCCCGAATCGGCTCTGGTCGACCTTTTGATCGGTCCCATTTCGCCATCGGCTTGGGCAATTTCTTTTCCGTTGTGGTCTCTGCCATTTGATCAAATGAGGATTGCAAAGTATCCGTGAAGGACCTATTGTAGCTCACCTCATTCCACGAGAATGGCGTCCCCTTTTGAAAGGAAAACATCAGAGAGAGGATTTGAAAGAATCTCCGAAAAACGCCCCTTGAAGGCAGGCATGTTGCGGTTCATTCTGCGAATG
>CAZAVC010000264.1:0-3919 GCA_964488265.1 uncultured Fimbriimonas sp. | reverse complement strand
CCCCTTCCCCATACTTCTAACCCCGAAACTCGAACCCTCGGTTTCTCTCGGATCAGACGATAGCAGTTGTTGAATTAGTTCGCGAGAGGTGTGCCGGATTTAGAAATGCGTTTTTGACCGTCGAAGTAAGGTCGCACTCTTTGGATAGCGTCCGCAGAAAGGGACACTCGCACAATGACGTCGTCGTGATTACCAGACTTCGAACGGTGATCTACCCCATCGAAACCGGGCGAATAAACCAGCACAGAATTTCCATCAACGGCGAAGGGGAACGGTTTGCCCGTTATCGGGTCTTTAGGCAAGTCCAGCGGCTCGTTGGAATTCCGTGAGGGCTCGAGAAGCTTCTGCACCATGATCGTTGTTGCAAAAGTGCGAGCCATCGATCGCAGAATGTGGGCGCTTGCGTCTGAGAAAGAGACCGACGGAGTAGCGGGCATGTAACTGATGCGATCCGGTTGAGGCTGTGACTGCAGTTCATTCGTCCATTTGGTGAACTCCTGGATCCGTTCAACGGTGAGCGTCTTTTCCTCTGGCTTAAAGAATCCAAGAATCTTTCCGTAGCTTTCGTAGTATCGGGCGTAAATCCCTCTGCCAAGAATGTCGTCGGCCTCGGGATCTTCGTCCAGACAGAGCGGCACTCGTTTTCGATTCTTTTCTGCTGCAGCCAGCCCCTTTAGCTTGCTGTCGATCAGCTTTTCCCGGAACGTGGTGGGCTTTTCTTCCACTTCGCCGTCGTTTGGAACGGTCTCTAGGCCCGCCCATTCCATAGCCCCGTCTAGAGAATCTAGCCAGTACATGCGGGCGGTGGCGGCAAACCCGTGCGTGGAGGCGGTCATGAGCATGAATCGCTGGTTGAGAGCCTCGCCCTGAACGATGCGCTTCAAATCCGGGTGCTCTTCAAAGTTTTTGGCGGCTTGAAAAAGGACCCCGAGTGCGCCCTCGTTTGTTGCAAAGGCCGACGCCATCACCGCGATGTTTTGTAACGATCGCGTTTTGATTGAAATAGAGGCCAATGCTGGGTTGATGCCGGGCTGCTCGGCCAGGAACATCGCAAGGCGATGGGACTGCGCGAATCGGTTGGACGCCTCTTCGTAATTTGCTGATTGCAGCGCCAAGAACGCCTTCCGTTCCAGTGCGGCGGCAGCGGCCTTCACGCCCCTATGGAACTCGAAATCTCGGGCGAACCCGTTCCAAGCTTTGTTGGTCCAGAAGCCCCTTTTGCCGGCAGCTTCGCTCCCCATGGCAATGAGCTTGTCGTACGCTTTGATGCTGCCTTCCAACTCGGCGAACCGGTGGGCGGCCATATCTTGCTGAAGCTTAAGTTCCGCGTCCGATCCAAGCGGTTGCCGGATATCGGTCATAGCAATCAAGAGGGGTTCGGCGTTCTCAGAACTGGGCTTCTGCACCGGCCAAACGTCCTCTTTAGTGATCGGAATTCCTGCCGCGAGAGCCGATTGTTTGGCTTTATCGAACCCATTAGCCGCGTCGTTGAAGTCGATCTGTTCGGGGGTGAAAGCGCTGACCGCGATCAGTGCGAGCACGGCAAGGCCGGCTCCCCCGGCGACAATTCTTCCGAGCCTGGTTTTCAGTGGGTTTGATCGAGGGGCAGGGGTCGACATCAGCGGCTTCCCGTTGCGTTTGGTGCAACTCCCTTACACCTTACGAGGTTTGGTCCCGGGGTGGCACGTTCAATGCGGCTTTGTGGTGAAAGCGGGTCGGTATTCGTGATTTGTTTATGGGTAGATCGTGGGCGGGGTGAGGGGTCTTTGTTCCCAAAGAATTGGTTGACTGGATTTCAGTCTTGCCGGCCCTCCGAACCTATTGTAGAAAGCCACCCAGTGTAATTCCCCTCCGTGGAGGGGTGCCCCGGGAGGGGCGGGGTGGTCGGCAGAACCTTACGCCACACAGCCTGTTTTCGGGATCCTAAGCCGAATGGGTAGTGAAGGAGGGATCAACCGGACCCCTCACCCGCCCCTCTGGGGCACCCTCTCCCCCAGAGGGGCGAGGGTTCTTGAAGACTCTTTCCAGACCCCTCACCCACCCGGATCTATCCCCAACATCCAGGGCTTTGGCGGGTGAGACCTTGCTACGAATCAGCCCTTGCTCGCCGCGTAAAGTGACTCAAAGGTCGCGATAAACCGCTCGATGACCTTGAATCCGCCCTGCCAGAACGCCTCGTCTCGCAGGTTCACGCCGACCAACTCCATCAGCTCATCCGGCGACTTGGATCCGCCCAGTCGAAGCATCTCGATGTACTTGTCCACAAACTCCGGACCCTGCTCTTTCGCCATCTCGTAGAGCGACAACACCACCAACTCGCCGAACGAATACGCATAAACGTAGAACGGCGAGCCTGTGAAGTGACCCACATAGCTCCACCATCGGCGATGCTGATCGCCCATTTCTACCGAATCACCGAACATCGACTGGATTTCGCCGTGCCAAAGCTCGCCGAATCGCTCGCCGTCTAGTTCGCCCTCTTCTTTTCGAGCCCGGTGAATGGACTGCTCGAATCGGTACATGGCGGCTTGTCGGAAGACGGTGGCGAAAATGCCTTCGATCTTGTCTGCATACAGCGCCAGCTTGTCCTGCTCATTCGCGGAAGCGACGAGCTTTTCGAACACGAGCATCTCGCCGAAAGTCGACGCCAGCTCCGCAAGCGGAAGGGTGCCGTGGAAGTTGAAGTAAGACTGCGCTCGGCTAAGCGAAGCGTGCACCCCGTGACCCAGTTCGTGAGCCAGCGTCATCACGTCATCCATCTTGTTTAGGTACGACTGCAGGATCACCGGGTGAGTATCTGGCGTGTTGTAGCTGCAGAACGCACCGCCCGTTTTGCCCTTGCGGGGTTCGGCGTCGATCCATTCCTTATCGAAGAATTCCTTTGCCCGAGCCGCCATTTCGGTGCTGAAGCCGCCGAACGCGTCCAGAACGATCTGCCGACCCTCTTCCCAACTCACTTCCTCTTCGGTGTCGAAGAGAGGTGCGTAGCGATCGATGTGGGTGAGCTTCTCTAGGCAAAGAATCTCTCGCTTGACGTGATAGTAGCGGGCGACCAGACCGTAGTTTTCGCCGCAGAGGCGCATCACCAGATCGACTGTCTCACGGTCAAGCTCGTTGCCAAGGTGGCGAGCTTGCTCGGGGTACTCGTACCCGCGCAGACGATCGTCCACCGCCTTGTCTTGGATGAGGTTGTTGAAGATGAAGACGAGCACGCGCTCCAGGCTCTCCAGACCTTGGCTCAGCGAATCGGCGGCGGCTTGTCGAGTCTCTCGCGAGGCATCTCGAAGAAGGTTCAAAACCTCTTGCTGCGACAGTTCTTCTTTCTCCCCGGTTTGAGGGTTCTTGAATTCGAAAACGTGGTTGGAGAGCACTTCGTCGAAGAGTCGATTCCAGGCTCGGCTGCCCGTGTTGGCAAGCTCTTCCATGAGAATCTCTTCCTTTTCAGAGAGTCGGAATCGGCGGAACTTGCGAGCCATGCCGATGTAGTGAGTGAAGTTGGCAAGGGCCGGATCGTTCACGAGCGGGTTCAGAACCTCGTCGGCAACGGCCTGAAGCTCCAGTTCGTGGAACATCAGCTTCACGTTCACCTCGGTGTACCGCTCCATTTGCTTTTGCATGAACGCGCCAATCTTGGCGTCGCTTGCATCGGCCGCAAACAACAGCTGACCAAACGTCACGGGCTTTGCAATGAGCACGCAAAGGTCTTCAATCTCTTTCAGCGAATCGGCAAGAAGCTGCGCGGTGAGGTCGGGGCTGTTGATCTTGCCTCGATACTTGGCGGCAAACGCTTCTGCCTGTTGGTTGATGGTTTGCCAAGAAGCATCCACCGCCGGGTCGTCGATGCCGGCAAACAAAGACGATAGGTTCCAGCGCGCCTTCGGAGGCTCTAGCGTGGATTTCTCTTGAGGGGACTGGGTGC
>CAZAVC010000263.1:0-3949 GCA_964488265.1 uncultured Fimbriimonas sp. | reverse complement strand
TGCAGCTTGCCGCCTTCGAGCCGTTCGGTGGTAACGATAGTGGTTCCTTGAACCGTGAACACACTTGTAAACCCCGCACCGTTCGAAAAGGCATCTAGCTTGATTCCATTTTGCTCGTCCACCTGCCAGTGCCCCTTGGTTGGATCGATGGGCTGGAGCACGTAGTCTCGGGTGGGTTGATTTTCGTAGGTGAGCTTATAGGAGAACTTGTCTGCACCCTTGATCGGCTGAATCTCGATGCTCATGGTGATCTTCATGGGGTCTTTTCGCGCCGGCGAATGAATGATCATTGGGCCCGACCAATTGCCAACGAGCGCACTCACTTCTTTGGCGGTGATTTCTGCCGGAGTGGGGGCAGAGGCAGAGGTGCCTTGGCTTGCCAGAAGAAGAGAAAGGGCATACACAGAAGTCATTGTTCTTCTGAATATGCCCGTTTCTGGCTAACCGTTCCAGTGCTTTTTTAGTGCGGTTATCTTGCGCGTTGGGCTTTGCGATACTCCCAAGGTGCGACCGGCCGAGGGTCTGCCCAGAGGCCTTTCTTGGCTCGGCGAGCCACCATCATGCCGTCCCGAAGATCGCGATCGTTGGGGGCGTAACGATCGAACCACCACGCCATTCCCGCCTGCACCATGCGGAGGTTGACGTACGTTTTGGCCTTGTCTTGCAGATAGACCTTGCCCACCGACCTGCCGTATCGATCGACATCCACCACAATCACGGTGACGGGCTTTCGATAGACGAGATCGGAAAGGGTCTGCTTAGACTTGCCGCCGAACGCCTGCTTAGATTCTGGGGCGTCGATACCGTGGAATCTCACCTTCACCTCTTTCCCGCTCTGGGATCGAATTTTGATGGTGTCGCCGTCAGAGACGCCGTAAACGGTTCCGCTGATCTTGACCTGCGCGAAGGCAGAGATCGAGACGGCAAGCGCAATCGAGCAGGTCAGGAGTCGCATGGGTTTAGCCTACACTAAGGTACGGCAAAGACGGTGGCAATGTTGGAATTGAGTGAGGCATCGTAGTGAACGGCGTCCTTAATCGGACGCGATGCTCACTGCCCTTACCTTGCCGCGCTCATCGAATTGCATCGAAAGCCACATGCCCCAAGTCAAGGGAAATAGCAGTCCATCATCGGGCAGGGTCACTGTGTATCCCTTCTCGAGAATCTCTTTCTTGTTCAGCGTGTTTGGTTGAAGGTCTAACAAGTTGACCGCTTCTTCGTAGCTCTTACCAATAAGAACTTCTTGGTGAACGGCTTTTTCTGCCAGCAGCCGAAACTCTGCGCCGTTTTGTCTGGTTGTCTCGTACGAGCGGCGAACCTCTTTCCAGCGCTTGGCATCGAACGGTCGGTTCATCTCTTGGTGCACCTGAAACCCCTTTAGCACGCATCCGAACGGCAAGATGAGGACGAACGCAAGAAGAGCAAGCTTCAGCCGCCGCGATTTCCCGCCCTCGGTCACATCGGCTGGGTCGCGATTCATCGTCTGATTGAACCTAGTTGCGGCGATCTCGGTTCCCGATCGCCTCCGGGGCTATTCAACTGCGACGCTTGCTTGCGGAAGCTCAAAACTCATGTGCAGCCCGTACCTCGTTGGAAGCGCACCGATGAGCTCGCCCTTGGTCTGCTCCGCCAAAGACTCCAACGCCTTGAGCAGAGAATCGGAAAAGTCCTCTTCATTCACCGTCACTTGAATGCTGGGCAGCTTTGGACTATCAATCAGGACCTCTACGTATGGCCGATCCCACCAGCCGGAAACTCGATAGTGAAGCTCGATCTTGGAGATCTGATCCGCCTCGAGTTCTCGAAGGACCTTTCCCGGACGCTCCAGGCGAACGACATCGCCTTCCACCACGAGTCGCTTTTTAGAAAGTCTGATGTTCAGCCAAGCGAGTCCTTTGGCGAGCACTATCGCAGACAGGAAAATCGGCAAGCCGATCTGTATGATCCAGAGGCTCTGCGTGAGAATGCCACCCACCACCAAACTGAGACCACCCAGAGAGATTCCTTCTTGCCAAAGCGGGTCTTCAAAGGATCGGAAGAAACGAACGGGAGCAGTGGACGGTTGATTGCCTTGTAGCGTCCCCAGCGGGTGGGTGCCCCTAGAGAATCTCGATTCGAACTTGTCTCTCCCTTCAACGGCCCCAATATTCGTTTCGATAGCATCCAGAAAAGCTGCGTAGTTTGAATAGGTATCTGCCTTTACATGAGGTTCAAACCGAACCTGCTCCACCAGAAAAACGCGGCGCGTGACCGGCCCGGATGACTCATGAATAACAAGGTAATACCGCCCCCAATAGCCTTCCGCCGGGCATTCAATGGCAATCTTTTGAATCGCAGACCAAGGAGTCGTCTGAACGATCTTGCTGTACCAGCGCAGCAAGAATCCCTGCGGAGACGCCACCATTCGGATTCCACCCGGGCCCGTGCTCCGCTTGCCAAACGGAAAGAATGCGGGCAGAACGAAGGCCAACGGCGAAGCAACAAAGAGAAGGAGAACCGCAAAGGGCATCCAATTGCCGATAAACTTCGGAGCAGCAGCGATCGTTGCTGCCAGGATGGGGTTCCGATACACTCGCGCGAAATGCTTAGGCATTTCGAGGTTAGGCTTGAGAGAAACCTCCCCTTCGCGATCGCGACTCATTACTTACATCCTACACCCAAAGCCGACCTTCTACCGTGGTGACCGCGTTCCCCTTCAGCAGGCATCGCTTACCCATCACCTCGATTCCGACCACGCCACCCCGGCGACTGGCTTGATAACCGTTGACGCCCGGTGTTCCTAGTTGTTCCGACCAATAAGGTCCTAGGGCACAATGCGCGCTGCCCGTCACAGGGTCTTCTGGGACTCCCGCTTGCGGGGCGAAGAATCGGCTGACGAAGTCGATGCCTTCACCGTTTTCCTCAGCCCGAGCGGTGACGATAAGCCCTCTACCGCCCAGCGACGCGATGGCATCCATGCGCGGCAGATACTCAGTGACCGAATCTTGGAGCGCAAGCTGCACAAAGGTGTCCATTCGGTTGGCACCCACCCATTCGATGCCCGAGAATCCGGCGGCGTGGAGTATGTCCACCACTGCGGATCGTTCTTCGCCTACCAATTCCGTCGGAGCCTCGGATGGAAAGTCCATGGCGTAGCCGCTCTCTGTTTTGAGCACCGTGAGCCTGCCAGACCGCGTTTCGAACTCCACCTTAGAAAGGTCCTGTTGCTCCATTAGAACGTGAGCGGCGGCCAACGTGGCATGGCCGCAAAGATCGACCTCTATGGTGGGGGTGAACCAACGTAGCACCCGTTGACCGCTCTCTTCCACCCAGGTGAACGCCGATTCCGCCTGGTTCATCTCCATGGCGATCAGCCCATACAGGTCCCCTGGCAAGGGTCCGGCGAGGGCAAACACCGCCGCAGGGTTCCCGCTGAACGGTCGATCCGAGAAGGCATCGACAAGGGTCATCGGAAGATCGAACGACGGCATGATTGGATGGTATCCGACTCGGTAATTAACTGTTAGCCAGAGCCGTTCTTTCTTCGGCGGCGAAGTAGAAAAACGATCGCTCCGGAGAGTGCAACCATGGAGTTCGGCTCTGGAACCACCGAGTTCGGCGTGAGAAGAACCGAGTAGTACTCGTTCCCAAGACGTCCTTCTGCAAGAATGTGCCCTGCATCACTAAGTCCACGGAGTCGCTGGAATGTCCATCCTGCCGAAGACGGATCCAAGAGGTTTTCCAGGTTCAGCATTCCTGAATCTGGACTCCAAAGGAAGTGGTACCCCTGGGCACTGCCCGTGAAATCGACGCCAATCACCTGGTTGAGGTTATTGACTGCAATTGCTCTGCTTCCTAGTTGTCCGGTATCGAGCGTCACCAAACCTTGAGAGGGCGTCCAATAAAAGGCCTTTTGGCCACCTGCACGGTCGTAGTTACCGGTCACTGCCCCGTGATCGTTCAAGCCAAT
>CAZAVC010000262.1:0-3958 GCA_964488265.1 uncultured Fimbriimonas sp. | reverse complement strand
CAAGGTCATGGACCAAACCGCATTCACCATGGCTCAAGACCATCGCCTGCCGTTGATCGTCCTTGATTTCCACAAGCCAGGCGCACTGCTAGACGCGCTCACAGGCGGAAGCACCGGAACGCTCGTGGCTGACGAGCACAAGCCCGCTTAACTCTCTTCAGACCCAACCAAACGAGAACCTATGAACCCACAAGAAATTCTGAACGACGCTGAACATCGCATGGCACAGTCCGTGGAAGCAATGGTTCACGACTTCGCCTCGTACCGAACGGGTCGAGCGACCCCGGCAGTCCTTGACCGAGTGCACGTGGACTATTACGGTACGGAAACTCCGATCAGCCAAGTCGCGAACATCAGCATTCCTGAGCCGCGACAACTGCTCATCCAACCGTACGAGAAGAGCATGACCACCACCATCGAACGAGCGATCATGAAGAGCGATCTTGGGATCAACCCGGTGAACGATGGGACAGGCATTCGCCTGACCTTCCCGCAAATGACCGAGGATCGTCGAAAGGAAATGGTCAAGCAGGTTCATGCTCGAACTGAGCAAGGACGAGTCTCCATCCGGAACGTTCGTCGCGATGCGATCGATCAAATCAAGGGTCTCGAGAAGAAGAAAGAGATCACGGAAGACGATGTGAAAGGCTACGAAACCAGGATCCAGAAGCTAACGGACACCTTTGTTCATAAGGCAGACGAGCTAGGAAAGAAGAAAGAAGAAGAACTCATGCAGGTTTAATCCTGCGTAGCCCCGAACGGGATCGTTCGGGGCCCCCATTTTCCCTCATGCCTACGACTCCCTCCGTTGCCAAAATGAACCCCATCCAAAAACGCGCCGTTGAAATGGGGATCGACCTGCATGCGCTTCCCTCTCACGTCGCCATCATCATGGATGGAAATGGAAGATGGGCTAAGAAGAACGGTTGGCAAAGGCTACTTGGTCACCGCGAAGGCTACAAGGTGCTTCGTGGAGCGCTCCTCGACTGCAGCGAAATTGGAATCAAGTACCTAACCGTCTACGCGTTCAGCGCGGAGAACTGGCGACGTCCGAAAGACGAAGTCGATGGGCTGATGAAGCTCATCGAACAAGCGGCGAAGGACGAGTTGCGAACGATGCACAAAAACAACGTTCGCGTGAACGTAACAGGAAGAATCGAAGAGCTCCCCAGTGGGCTCCGAGCGGCACTCGAGGATGGAATCGAGACCACGGCTGAGAACACCGGGATCGTCTTCACTCTCGCGGTCAACTATGGAGGTCGAGCGGAGATCGTCGATGCGGTTAAAGACCTCATCGCCGCCGGTTTTGATGCGGAAGAGATCACCGAAGATCTTATCAGCGCGCACCTGTACAACCCGCATCATCCTGAACCCGACCTGATGATTCGAACCGCAGGTGAGATGCGCTGGTCTAACTTCCTAATCTGGCAGGGTGCGTACTGCGAGCTTTGGGTAACTCCAGATCCATGGCCTGATTTTTCGACCGGGCACCTGTTAGAAGCACTAAAAACTTATCAAAACCGAACCCGAAAGTTCGGTGCAGTCGTCGAATAAATACGGATAAGGCAGATCGGCACGGATTCTGCGCTTAATGAGTTTCGATGTTCGGAATAGCACTCGCCATTTCTTCGGTCCTTAGTTGCATGGGACCGGTTGTTCAGGGCACCGCAGTCACGCGGTTTGCTCCGGAACCCATGAAGGCGTCGGCTCCGTTAATCCTTCAATCGAAGTCCGAAAAGGTGGAGATAGAGCTTGTCGAAGTTCAGGTTCGGGCGATTTTCCGTATTCCCTTCGAGTTTCTCACGAAGTCTGCCAAGTCCAAAACCACGGCTTCGACCTGGCGCCCTTAAGCTCCAACCTGCCTTTAGAGCACCTAGGCCACATTTTTCTCCGAAGATCAGTCTATTCGTGGCTTCGTCTCGTCTTAATGATGAGTTATGATTCGCATTACCCGCCTTGCTATTCTTGCAACGGTTCTCTCGGCTTCGGTGTTGTCCCCCGCGATTGCCGGGCAGCAAAAGGTTATTCAAGTGGTTGTAGACGGCGACGTCGTCAACTTCGCCAATGAGAAACCTCAATTTGTTGGCGGACGAACCCTCGTTCCGATGCGCCCCATCTTTGAAGCTCTCGGTGCCGAGGTGGATTACGACTTAGTTCACAAGCGGATCTTTGCTCGCAAAGACAATCTTGAAATCGAACTGACGATCGGTGAGTTGATCGCCAAGAAGAACGGCGCTGAAATCACTATGGATGTCGCCCCGCTTCTCCGCAAAGGCTCTACACTAGTACCACTTCGGTTTGTGGCGGAATCGCTAGAAGCGGATGTGAACTTCGACAAGGTGAAAAACATCATCACCATTTCGACAGAACAAGGTCCCACTCCCACCGAACCAGACAAGAACGACGGCGGAATGGGCGACGGCAATCTGCGCTAGGACCCTTGGGTTGGGCTCGCCTTTGTCCAAGCTAGGGCGAATGCGAGCCAACCAAGAATGAGAAGGCTCCCCCCAATGGGAGCGACTGCGCCCATTATGCGGAGGTCGAGCAGCACCAACAGGTAGAGGCTTGCCGCGAAAACGATTGTGCCTGCCAGCCATAGGCGGCGACACCAGGTGACGTCAATTCGATCCGCGAGCGCCATTGTAACGGCCAGAGCCAAAACGTGCGCGAGGTGGTAGAAAACACCCGTTTTCCAGGTCTCCAGGCGATCTGGCGTTACCCGGCTCTTGATCACGTGGGTCCCAATCGCGCCGAGGGCGACCCCGATTGCCCCTAGGACTCCTATGATCGTTCCCCAACGTTTATCCATGATCCTTCAAGTTTGAACGACCCTGAAAGAAAAAGGGAGGCTTACACCTCCCATTGTTCACTCCTGTATTTAGAGTTCGCTACTTCGATCGGATCTCGATCTTCTCCCCATCGATGTTGATCACGATAGAGATGGTCGCGTCCTTCCCAACCTCTTTGAGGCCGAGCATCGATTGCTGCTCCTTGGTGAGTTCATCAATTTTCAGGTACCCACGCTCTTTGAGCGTCTTTTTCTGCGAGTCGCTGAGCGATTTAGAGATCTTCGCTGGATCGCTTGGCGTGATTCTCAAACCCGGTTCCGGGGGCAACATTTTCCGCTCTTTCAGAAACCGAAGCTTCTCTCCGTCTTTCCCGAAATCTTTCTCCATTCGCTCACTGAATTCCTTCGCCCACTTTTCTTGTCTCTTAGCGAACTCTTCGATGAGCTTCTCGTCGATTTCTGGAACCCGAACCTTTTGCTTTCCACCGTTGCCATCCGGTACCTCGATTTCTTTCCAGCCCTTGATCATCTTGTCCGTATCAAACTGGAACATCTCGATATCCCGCTCGGTGAAGAGTCGAGCCCCTTTTGACCCAGGTCCGCTCACTTTTGGCGGCATAGGAGGTTTCGAGGGAGCAAACACCCGTCCGGAATCGAACCGGAACTCAGCCGTTCGTCCCGATCGCCAGACAAGCATCCCGCCCTCAGACTCCCAGTGGCCATCCATTGCGGTGGCGAGTGCCTGAAGAACCTCCTTCAATGGTCGATCAACGACGTTTAGCGTGATCTTCTTATCCTTTGGCAATAAAGATTCGTCCGCAACAAAGGAGACTCCCTGCGAAGTCAGCCAGCGCAAGACGTCTTGTAGAGAACTTCCCCGAAAAGATGCCGTGACCTTTCGCTCGTACTTTTCTTCAGCAAACTCTGGATACGACGCCAAGGAGGCAACCACATTCTGCCCCTGAGCGCCCATCGAGGCAACTTCGTTCTTCCCCGAGCTTGGGTAAGCAAGCGCCGTGTCGATGGTCGGTTCTTGACCGTGAGAAACGCCGAGAGCAGCCAACACACCTGTTACGGCCGCTAATTTCCAACTTTCCATATGAGAAAACTCCTCGCTCTCGCCCTATTTGGTGCCAGTCGGCCTGTAAGCCGGGTTCTGTAAGGCGGACC
>CAZAVC010000261.1:0-3961 GCA_964488265.1 uncultured Fimbriimonas sp. | reverse complement strand
CCAAAGACGGCGACCCCCGCGCGGGTTACGTGGTGCTCACGTTGGAATCCGGGTCGGTGAGCATGGAGGTTGTGAGGTTGGAGTACGACGTGGAGTCGGCATGTCGGTCGCTGGTGGAAGTGGGTCTGCCGGAGTACTTCGCCGAGTATCTCCGGCATGGTGGGGTCATTCCGGCTCCGTGATGGGTTTGGCATTACAAGGTGGGTCTCGATGATATTCCCCTCCATAGACGGGAATGAGCGTCCCTGTTCTCACCTGGTTGAACTGAAGTCTCTATCCGGTAGGTCCGGAGGACCGGTAAGACTGTTAGCCCAGACCGCTAGGTCTGGGTGCGAATGACGCGAAAAAATCAGAGGTCCGGCGGACCGACCAGATACTCCGGACAACTCACAACCATGGGGGAAAACTCTCTTGCCACAGCTCCGCCGTTCTGGCCCCATAGGGAATCCCGTACCCAGGGTTGAAACCCTGGGCTGCGATGATACTCGCGGCTCCGCCGCTGTGATCCCTCCCCTTCTTCCCAAAACCACCCCGCTCCGAATCTCGGGACACTCAAAACCACCGCACCGGTAAACTCACGGTAAGACCATGATTCCGGTGCTCTTTCAGATAGGCTCCTTCAAGCTCTACAGCTTCGGGGTCATGATGGTGGTGGCCTTCTTTGCAGGCATCCACATTGCAAAGCTCCGGGGTCGAACGTTCGGGCTCACCTTCGAGCAGATCGGCGACCTCGCCTTTTGGACTCTCATCGCGAGCGTCCTAGGCGCGAGAATCGTGTTCATCCTCATTGAGTGGGACTACTACTCCAAGAAGCCGAACGAGATCTTCTCGCTCCAGTTTCAGGGTCTCACCAGTTTCGGAGGACTCATTTTCGGCATCATCGCCTCCACCATTTGGGCGCGCCGAAACAAGTTCGACCTGATGGCGCTGCTCGACGTGATGTCGCCTGCGTTCTTGGTCGGACATGCAATTGGGCGCATCGGGTGCTTGCTCAACGGCTGCTGTTACGGCCACGTTTGCCCTCCCGGATCGACCTTCGGAGTGCTTGCTCACGGAGCGGGCGACGACAAGCTTCACATCCCTGCTCAGGCTTACGATAGCGCGATGAATCTTGCCGCACTCGGGCTGCTGCTGGTTCTGGAGAAGCGATTCAAATACACCGGACAAGCGGCGGGCGTGGTGCTGATTCTGCACGGAATCGCCCGGTTCATCTACGAATTCTGGCGAGCGGGATCGAGCTCTACCTACTGGGGTTCGCTGCCGATTACCGAAGCCCAGGCGATGGCGTTTGTCATTAGCCTTGCAGGGGTGGGTCTCTACCTTTACGCGGCGGCAAGAGGCAAGAAGCGAACCGAGAAGCTAGAGCCGGAGGCTCCTATAGCCACTGAGGGAGGTGCCGTTTGAGCGGGGCCGAACTCTTAAGAAAGTTTCACGGGGTCCGAGCGGTGGTTGTCGGCGACCTCATGCTCGACGAATACATCTTTGGTCGCGCCACGCGGGTGAGCCAAGAGGCCCCTGTTTTGGTCGTGAAGCAAGATCGCTTTTCGGCGGTTCCCGGAGGCGCGGCAAACGTCGCCATGAACATGATGGCGCTCGGTGCGACGGTGGGGATCATCGGAGTGGTCGGAGCCGACCCTGCGGGCGAGATGCTCGAGCAAGCTCTCGAAATGAGCGGGATCGAGAACCGAGGGGTGATCACCGATCCGGCTCGCGCAACCACCAAGAAAACCCGCGTCGTGGCGAACCACTCGCACCAAGTTTTGCGGATCGACCGTGAGAACGATGAACCGATCGGTGCCGAGGTTCAAACCCAACTGCTGGCTAAGATCGACGATGCCCTCACCGATGCTCACGTCCTGCTCCTCTCGGATTATCAGAAAGGCGTGCTGACCCCTAAGACCATTCAGCAGATCATTGGATTGGCGAAGGCGAAAGGTGTGGTGAGTGTTGCCAACGCGAAACCGCAGTCGATTCCGGCTTATTCCGGTGCTGGCGTGGTGACCCTCAATCGCTTTGAAGCCACTGCCGCTTCGGGGAGAAGCAAGACCATTACCGACAACGAAGCCGAGGAAGTTGCGACCTTGCTACGAGCGTCCATCGGTGTGGATTCGATGGTAGTGACCCTCGGCGGAAGCGGGATGGGCTGTGCCTCTGAAGAGGGATTTGTGCAAGTTCCTGCCGTAAAAGTTGAAGTTTACGATGAGGCCGGAGCGGGCGACACCGTGGTGGCAACTCTGGCGCTCGCGGCAGGGTTTGGTCCGATCGGCAAAGATGCGCTGCAGCTTGCGACGCACACTGCCGCAGCGGTGGTTCGAAAAGTTGGGGTCGCGGTCCCAAGCAACGACGATCTTGAGCAGATCGCCGATATCCTTCGCTAAGGCTTCTATATGAACATCCTTCCGTCTACCATTGCGGGTCTGCGCCACTTCCAACTGATCGCCCATGGCGATTCGAGAGGGTCGTTCAAAGAACTGTTCCGCGAGGAACGGGCGGAGAAGTTCGGCCACCCCACCCACTTTCCGCAAGAGAACCTCTCGCGATCGATTTACGGAGTTCTGCGTGGACTGCACGGGCAATCCCCCCGACCGCAAGGGAAGCTGGTGACCTGCTTGTTCGGGTCTATTTGGGACGTGGTGGCGGACATCCGACCCGGCTCACCGACATACGGGCAGTGGGAAGGTTTTGACCTCTCGGATAGCAACCACGGGCAAGTGTACGTTCCGCCTGGATGCTTGCACGGATTCTTGGTCACCTCGCCAGAGGCGATTGTGATCTACAAAGTCACCGACACCTACGCGCCGGAAGGCGATTTTGGAGTGAAATTTGACGATCCGGAGATCGCGGTCGAATGGCCGGTTCCGCCGGGAATGATCCCGATCCTTTCTGCGAAGGACCAGGCGGCTCCGCTCCTAAAAGACCTCCCCGCGCACCGAGTGATTTCGTACCAAGAGTCCATCGAGCTATCCAGGACGCACGGCATCGACGTCTCTGTTTGGCCTGCTCCAGTGGGCTAATCTCACTCCATCATGAAGATTCTGGTGACGGGAAAGGGCGGACAACTCGGCTCGGAACTTCTTGAGCGCATCCCCATGGTCCTCCCAAACGCGCAAGCTACTGGGATCGGGACGGCCGACTGGGACTTATCCGAACCGAGTCGCGGAAGCGAACTCCTGAACACCATTTCTCCCGACCTTGTGCTGCACTGCGGTGCGTACACCGCGGTGGATAAGGCGGAATCTGAGGCGGATATCGCCCAACGAGTGAATGCCGCATCAACTGCGGCGATTGCGGATTGGTGTAAGTCTCAAGGCAAGAAACTTATCTATTTCTCTACCGATTACGTCTTTGACGGAACCGCTACCGAGCCGTATCGCGAAGACCATCCCACCGCTCCTCTTGGGGTTTATGGTCGAACCAAACTGGCAGGAGAACAAGCCGTTCTTGCCGCTTCTGCCGAAAATCTGGTCCTAAGGATCAGTTGGGTTTACGCCACCCGGGGAAAGAACTTCCTTCTCACCATGCGTCGGTTGGCGGCGGGCGAAGGTCCGATCCGAGTGGTGAACGACCAACGGGGGCGCCCTTCGTACACGCGACCCCTCGCCGATTCGGTCCTCCAATGTGTCCAGAAGGAAGCGAGCGGCCTGTATCACCTTGCCCCGCAAGGAGAGACCACTTGGTACGGGTTTGCCAAGCGCATCTTCGAACTGGATCCGGCGTGCGCAGGTGCGCTAGGAAGACTTGTCCCGATCACTACGGCTGAGTTCCCAACTCCCGCAAAGCGACCCGCCTACTCCGTTCTGGACGGCTCGAAAATACAAAAAGACCTCGGCATCGTTCTTCCGCATTGGGAAGACTCACTTGCCGAGGCCTTGAAGTCTCTGTAGAAGCGCTCTTAAGAGTGCGCTTCTACAAGGTTGGTGGCGGGCTTTGCGTTGAGCAAGATGTCGATGACGTCCTTCGC
>CAZAVC010000260.1:0-3986 GCA_964488265.1 uncultured Fimbriimonas sp. | reverse complement strand
ATCCACGCGCGCCGTTTCTCCAGAAGCCGCCGCCGCAGAAGCCGAGAAGGTCTCCCAGTACGCATCGTTCTTAGAGAAGTTGCCCGTGGACCTATGGGTTGCCGGATTCCGAAACGCCCCCAACCAGGTGACAGGTCGCCTCAACGTTCGTTACCAGACTTGGTTGCGCACTCAATTTGGCTCGATTGAAGAGTTGAACAAGGCGTACGTGGAAGAGAACCTCGCGTTCCAGACGGTTCAGCCTCCTGCCGAACCGCTTGACCGAAAGACTTGGAAGCCCGTCGTGAGTCGCCGCTGGACAGACTGGTTGAAGTTCAAAGAAACCCTGCCTGCGGAGTTCCGGGTCCCGGTTCGAATCCAGCGAATGTATCAAGACTTCATTCGAGTGGAGTAGCGGAATCGGTTTGATGACGTTCCAGCTTGGATTGCGGGCAGCGGAAAAACGTTTGACGATCTGAAAATGCTCGATGCAACAGTGGGACAAGACCAGGCCACACTGCTTCAGAAGTTTTACGTAGGGCGTGTGCCAGAGCGGTATCGCTCCCAGAGTGCAGAGACCGAATGGGCGAAATTCTCTGGAATCAACGTTCCCGTTCGGGAGATTCAGCTCCCTGCCGAAGCCTTTGAGCGAGATATGGTCGCCAAGAATGCAGCTTCGATTAAGGGCGAATTCACCGGTCGCAACTATCGCTACGTTCTGGATTACATCCTTATCAATGGACGGGCGGTGCAAAACACAGCCGCTTTCTGCCTGCTCGCCATTCTCACGCAGCTTCTTGTGAACCCGTTGGCGGCATACGCGCTCTCACGATATCCAATCAAGCTGAGCGGACAGATTCTCATTTTCTTGTTGGCTACCATGGCTTTCCCGGCAGAGGTGGCGATGATTCCGAGCTTCTTGTTGCTGAAGGATTTGGGACTGCTTAATACTTTCGCTGCGCTCATTCTTCCCGCTGCCGCGAGTGGGTACATGATCTTCCTGCTCAAAGGCTTTTTTGATTCGCTGCCACAAGAACTGTTCGAGGCGGGGCAGCTAGATGGCGCGAAAGAGTGGGTGATGATGCTCAAAATCGCCTTCCCGCTATCTCGTCCCGTGCTTGGTTACCTCGCGCTTCTCGCGTTCATGAGCAGCTACAGCGCGTTCATTTACGCTTTCCTGGTGGTCCAAGACCAGAAGATGTGGACGCTGATGGTTTGGCTTTACCAGTTGCAGATGAGTGCCCCTCGAGCTGTGGTGATGGCGGCTCTTGCGCTGGCGGCTCTGCCCACCCTCATCGTCTTCCTTTCGGCCCAAAGGGTGATCATGCGCGGAATCGTTTTGCCGGGCGAACGGTAGGCCGACTTGAAGGCTGATAAACATTAAACGATAAACAAAGGATTGGCACGAACCTTGCGTCCATGGGTCTGCGGGGGAGCCTGTGTTTGCAGGAACTTCCAAGGACATATCCTATGGTTCGATTAAAGACTCTGGTCTCGCTTGCGGGCGTGCTCGTTATGACGAGCGCGTATGCGCAAGTCAATCATTTCTTTTGGACGGACAAGCCCAAGTATCAGTCGTTTAACACAACGACTTTGAATCCGGCTACGTTCAACAACGACGCGGGGCAAGTGCGCCAACTTAGCTCCGACTGGAACGGTAACTCTAACGAGTTCAGCTTCTGGTCCAACTTCACCAATGCTTCCAACGGGAAGCGACCGAACGGTTTCTGGCTCGCAGTAAGCGACGGCCCGAACCCCAAGGGTGATGCAGGCGAACTCGCCATCTTTTACCTGGATGCCAAGAACCCCAGCGACCTCAAGTTGACGGTCTACGGATACAACGGCGCCAACGGTAACACGTCGTTCTTTGACGGCAACGGGAACAAGAGCGGAAATCAAACTCCGGACAAGATCCTCACGTCGGTCAAGAACAATTCGTTCATCAAGGACCTGCGCGCGACGGTCGAGCCAGAGGATGGTTCGCTATCCCTTGGATTCAAGATCGACGCGTCGGCAATCCAACACTACAAGCCGATCAACGCCGGAGCTTCCGCATGGAAGGGTGTCGACTTCAATCAGAAGCTTGGCATTTGGTTCCACCCGGTTCAAGATCTCGATACTTCTTACGACAGCAAGGGCTGGCTCACGAAGTTCGATTTCAAGAAGCAAGGTTGGGTTGATACCGAGAACATGCACACCAAGCCTGGCCCCACGCCGGTTCCGGAGCCCGCAACTCTTGCGGTCATCGGACTTGGTGCAGCCGGTCTGCTTCGACGACGTAAGAAGAGCTGATTCCCCAGTCATTCTTAAAATCCGGGTCTCCTTCAGCTATCTGAAGGGGACCCAACTTGCCTTATAGCCCGATCTTGGTAATATTTCGAGGTGCCAGCCAGTGACGCGGATAAACGACGGGAGTTTGTTCCGGTGGTCACATGGGTCCTTATCTCGCTCAACTTGATTCTCTTCTTGTGGGACCGGCGATGGAATCCCTTTGGCTCAAACCTACTTTTTGCCGACCTCATGATGCGTCCCGCGGACGTGGTCGCCGCCCTCAAGGGGGGTGAGAAATTCCCGTTTACAACCCTGCTGACCTCGATGTTCATGCATGGTTCCCTCGGGCACATCTTTGGAAACTTATTGTTTCTGTGGGTTTTTGGTCCGTTAGTGGAGCAGGTCATGGGTGGTTGGCGGTTCACGCTTTACTACTTGGCATGGGGAGTCATGGCATCGCTCGCCCACATTTATGTCGATCCTTACGCCACGATTCCCACTCTGGGGGCATCGGGGGCCATCGGAGGCGTGCTCGGTTCTTACCTACTACTCTTCCCGACTCAAAAGATCGAGATTGTGATCCCGTTGCTCGCCTTTGCCGAATTCGAGCTAAGTGCCTGGATTCTTCTAACGGCGTGGTTTATGTGGCAAGTCTTTGTCCCCCAGGCGGGCGTTGCGAACTGGGCTCACGTGGGAGGATTTCTTGCCGGGATGGTCACGGTGCTGGTGATGGGCGGAGCGAAGAAAGTCCTTGCCAGGCTTCCTAAAGAAGAGTTAGAAAACCTATGAAGCCGTTTGATTTATCGTTCCTCAAAGGAGAGCGAGCCTTTATCGCGCTGCTATCCATAGGCGTGCTCCTCGTTGTCCTTGGTTCGTTCCTCGGACTTCAGCCCAGGCTCAATCGCGAGGCGACCAACAAGATGGTCACCCTTTCGGTAGAGCTCGAGACCATCGAAGAGCTTGGGGCAACCCAGGGGCTGCTCTTGGAAGACTCCCTGAAAACGGTGAAGGGGTTTGGGATCAACGCGGTCGTAATTCCAGAGCAAACGATCGGTGATTTGGTTCAAGCCGGGAAGTGCGAGTTTGTGAGTGGGACCATCGATCCCAAACTCACCGCCGTATCCATGAGCACCCTTCGAGTCAACGACGTGAGCGTGATGCCTCGGGTGATTCGGGGGTTGAACATTCGTTTTCCGGCATTCACCACCTCCCAAACGGCGCGAGGCAACACCATTGCGATGCCTGCCGTGGATATCGATGCTCTTCGAGGGACGCCCATCGGACTCGATCCGATCAAGTGCGCCTCGGCGATGAAGGAAGGATTCCAAATCATTGCCCGATGCTCCAACATCCCCGGCTCAACGGTTGTTTCGGTCAAGGAAACGCTTGCCTGGGCGGGAGAGTTGGGAGCCACTATTCTTTTGCCTTCGGGTGAGCAGGTGCTTGGCAGAAGGTTCGCCATGGCCGGGCTATTTTCCGGACTGGAGAACTCTGGGATTCGTTATTCCTCGCCTGAGTTCACAAAGATCGGTGGAGACGCCGAGGTGCTTGCAACCATTCCGGATAAGGTGCTGCGCCTCCATGCCGCCCAAGCAGCGGAATTAGACAAGCTGAGCCCGGAGGCAGCGGTCGAGCGGTATCGAAAAGCCGCCGCCGAGCGCCAGCTACGGGTGCTTCTCGTGCGACCCCTCTCGCTTGCAGCCGACCAACCGCTCCAATCATTCGGTGAGTTTGCC
>CAZAVC010000259.1:0-3990 GCA_964488265.1 uncultured Fimbriimonas sp. | reverse complement strand
GCAAAGACTATTCCACCCGCGAAATCGATGGTGCGATCGTGCGCTTCCGCAATATGAAGGTGGATGCGAGTCAACTTGTTAGCGAGCTCCGCTCAATCGACCTCGGAACGGCTTTGGACCCCATCAAACCCCTTCGATTAGAAGAAACCGATGTTACAGGAGATGTCACCGCATGGTGGAAACCCAGCCGACCCCTTGAAGTTTCCGGTCAGGCGAAGGTCAACGCCCGCGAGATCGCGTTCGGAAAAGATTCCGTTCAGAACCTAGACGTCGCTCTGGAAATGAGAGGTCAGGCAATTGCGGCAACGGGCAAAGGAATCGCCCGGTCGCAAGGTCTAACGCTCCCCGTAAACCTCAGCGCGCTTGTTCGTGGCGATCTATCGTCGGGCAATATCGAGAACGTTGTTGCGAGCGGCTCGCTTCAAAACTCCGCCTTCGATTGGAAACAGCTCACGGCGCTATCTCCACAGATTCCAAAAGAGCTTCGCGTGAAGAATCTTCGCGTTGAGGGACAGGCCGCTGAGGTTCGCGCCATCAATCCGGTGGCCGCAAAGCCGGGACCCGTCTCCGTAACCGCTCGCCTGAAAGTGGAAGCAGATGAGGTTGCGTACCAAGAGTTTTCCGTCACCAACCCTAGGGCGGAAGTAGACCTCACCGAAACGGCGGTCTCGGCCGTGGTTACGGGCGGTGAGTTCGCCGGATCCTCGCTTTCTGGAAACGTGCGTTACGGCATTCAAAAAAGCGACGTCGAGGGTTTTGTCCGTGCCGAAGGACTGGTGCTTTCGCGCCTGCCTGTGAAAGAGGTCGCCGAGCGCGCCCGAGGAAGGGTAAACGCGTTTGTTTCGCTTACCGGAACCGCCCAGAAGCCTCAAGCTCAGTTCCGAGTTCTGGGTCGAGCCACGGTAACCGGGCTTGGAGACCCCCTGCTCGATAAGAGACGATCGCAAGGAATTGTCCAAGCAGCGGGACTCTTTGACGGGAAGAGGCTCTCGATCGACCGCGTGAACTACACGGGGCCCATGGGCATTGTCAGCGCTAAGGGCTGGGTCGATCTCAACGGGGCGCTTGCCATAGACACCCACGCCCGTGCGATTCCGCTCGGTGAGTTCGAGAAAGGGTTTTCTGGAACAGTGGACGTGTTCGGCAAGATCACGGGCACCTCTCAAAAGCCCGTTGCTACGGGACGCATCGAGGCTTTTCGGATTGGCAACAAAGATGTCAAGCTACCCAGCGCGCGTGCCAGATTCCTCGCCACACTTGCTCGGGTGAGGGTCACCGAAATTGAGGCATACAAGGGCACCGGATTGGTCGAAGGCGCCTTCGACTATGTCCTCAAAGGCGAACAGATCGCCGGGAAACTCAGCGTACGGGGTCTTCAAATAGCGGACGTCAGCGAGCTCATCTCCAATGGCGAGGAGCCGCCGTTCAACGCCATTGTGGATATTCCGGATGTGCGAGTGGAGGGCACGGTGAAGAAGCCGAAAGCCACCGCATCTTTTGTGGTGACCGACCTTTTGGGGCCAAACATTCGCGTGGACAAGGTTGCCGGATCGGTGAAGTTTGAAAACTCCATCGCCGAAGTTGAGCCCACGCAAGTGAGTCTTGCCGGGGGTGCCGCTACCGTTACCGGCCGATACAACGTCACCAACAACCAAGGCGTTTTCACCGCAAACTGGAAAGATCTTGGGATCCGCCCGCTCTTGGCGCCCTTCGTGAGTTACCTTTCTTTGCAAGGAACGCTTGCCGGACGCGCAACGATTCGGTTGGCAAACAAGCAGGTGTCCGAAGTGGCCGCAGACGGACAATTGAGCTCGGTGAAACTCAACCAATCCAGCCCAATCGACGGCGAGTGGTCCGTCATTCGAGCCGAGAATGGAGTCTGGTCTGGCCAGGCGATCGTCGGCGAAATCGGTCGGTTCGTCGAGTTGAACGCGAAGAAGTTTGAGCAAGACACGGGCAACCTCGAGGTTTCAGTAGGTTTGCTTAAGATGCCGCTTCGAGAGCTGCTGCTGGCGGGCATTCAGCCTAAAGAAAATGGGCGCGACGAATCTTTGGAGCTTGTGAAAAAGCTCGGTGGAGAGGTCTCGGGTGCGGCGACGCTCGTCGGACAAATTGACCTTGGCAACTCCGACCCGCTCCGGAAGAAACTGCCCTCGGTCCCACCCGACGACGAGTTGCTCGACCGTATTCTGCCCCTCACCCGACAAAATCCCACCGAGGAAGACGTTCCCACAGAGACCGCTCGGGGCGACATCCAAACTCGTCAGGATCGACTCTTCATTTACGGAGGGTCGCTCTTCATCAACGACCTTTCTCTCGGCGAGAGCATCCTTGGCAATCTCAAGTCCACGTTCGATTATGAGCAAGATTCAGTATCGAAACTTAGACGTTTCTTCCTGAAAGGGCTGAGCTTAGAAGGAGACCCTCTGAATCTGGTGGCGAAGGGAGAGGTCGATCTGGAACCGGGCGGGAACGTCTCCCTCTCGGCAGACTTGGTCAATCTGGATGCGCAGGTGTTTGGCGAAATCGCTCCTCAGGTGAAGAACTTCAACGCCCGTTTGGACGCGCTTTCGTTAGAGGTATCCGGAAAACGGGTGGAACCTGTCATCCAAGGATCAGCCTCGGCAACCGTCGCGTTCCGACGTCGGGTTCAAGAAGCGGCACCGAAGGAGACAATCGCCATCCGACCTAAGTCTTCGGTGGACCGCATCTTTGATGGGCTCATGGCCTCGATAGAAGAATCGACCGGGCTAGAAGCGCCTACCTCTATGCTCGTGAGAGCCGCTCGAACAAAGCCGGACGATGTCACCCTTGCTTCCAACTTTGCCTCGCCCACGTTGGAAACGTTGGTCTACGAGCCACTGGGCGTGCAGTTGATTCTCCCACCGTTTAAGCTCAACGAAGAAGGAATCAGCCGGGTTCAGCCCCTTGGGCACTTCCGGGTCAACCTGCTTGAGGGAGACTTCAAGGCATCGGTTCCTATCTCCAGTCAAAAGGGCGTGGTGATGGACGAACCCGTTTCGGCCGAGATCGCCCTGGCAACCCGACCGCTCAACGATCTGATCGATCTTGTCCCGGTCTTGAATGTCGGCACCGCGAAGTCAGAGATTCGAAGCGGCATCGGAGCAAACGGGAAGCCGATCCCGCTTCGCCTTTCGGGAACCCTTTCAAAGCCGAAGGTGGAAGGCAGTATCGAGCTGTACGCAGAGGAATTGGAGTTTGTGGGAAGCGGGGCGATCGCTCCCAAAATCGACCCCAGTCTGCGAAACGTGTTGGTTTCTCTGAAAGTGGAGGATCCCAACAACCCAACGGCTCGGCTAGACATCACTGCCAACAGCAGGCAGTCGACGTTGCAGACGAAGCCGAATCTCGTCGCCTTTCTCGAAGTGCCCATTAGAGATTTGCTGGAAGTGCCCGACCCGAAGGTGAAAGTCGACGCCCGGGCGCGCTCGCCCATTGAAGGCAGGCCTGTGAAAGGCGAGCTGAGAATGGACGTTCTGGACGTTCGACAGACCTTTGCCGACGGATCATCGGGCGAACTGAGACTTGATACGCCCAACCCCGTCGTCATCTCTGGGACGGCTGATAGCCCTTCGATCACGGGTCGAATCGAGCTGTCCAAGGTCAAAACCGCCATTCCACCTTTGGCCCCTTCGGAAGGCGGAGGAGAAGCTCCGCCCATCGATCCCCGATTCGATCTCGTCATCGCGCTCGGCGAGCCTGCCGAAATCCGGGTTCCGCTGGCGAAGCTTCAACTGGAAGGATCGGCATCCATCCGTGGGCAACTCACCCGGCCCATGGTCCGCTCTGAACTCGTCGTCAGAGACGGTTCGGTGAACCTGCCCGGCGGCGAAGTAAAGGTAGACCGCGGCGGCACGATCTCGCTGATCTACGAAGCCAAGAGCGAACTGGCGGTGGATGCAAGGCTGTACACTAACATGGTTGGGCGAACGCGCTTCACCGAAAAGAAAAAAAAAAAACAAGTGCTGG
>CAZAVC010000258.1:0-4021 GCA_964488265.1 uncultured Fimbriimonas sp. | reverse complement strand
GATCCCATTCGAACTCAGAAGTTAAGCGGGTTTGGGCTTGATTAGTACTGGGCCGTGAAACTTATGGGATTCAAAGTAGCAATCGTCGGTGGTGGTGGTCGCGTCGGATCGGACGCGGCGTACGCGCTCCAATTGGGCGGCGTTGTCAGCGAAATCGCCTTGGTAGATGCCAACCCAGATATGGCTGCGGGTGAGGCTCTGGACCTTCGCCACGGCTCTTCGCTCACCTCGAACATCAAGTTCACGTCCAGCAACGAATACGGCATCGTGAACGGATCGGATTGTGTGGTCATCACCGCCGGTCTGCGACGCAAGCCAGATGAGACCCGCCTTGACCTCATCAACCGAAACGTAGGCCTCTTCAAGGGCATCCTTGAATCCGTGAAGGGTTGCACGCTCAACGAGGGCGCGACCATCGTGGTTGTTTCCAACCCGGTGGACATCCTAACTCACCTGGCAGCCAAGAGCGGCATTCTCCCCGAGGCGCAAGTGCTGGGTCTTGGAACGGTTTTGGATACGGCTCGATTCCGATCCCTTCTCGCCGATGCACTTAACCTTCCGGCTCCCGATGTGAAGGCACTTGTTCTTGGCGAGCACGGCGACACGATGGTGCCGATTCTCAGCGCCGCAACCGTGGCAGGCATTCCGCTTACCAGCTTCCCAGGCGTAGACGAAGCCAAGGTGAAGGACGTTTTCGAGTTCACTCGAAAGTCCGGCGCAGAGGTTATTCGCCTAAAGGGCGGCGCAGGCCGAGCTGTTGGAGTTTCCATCAAGGAAGTCGTTGAGGCAATCGCACTGGACAAGCACCAGGTGCTTCCGGTCTCTGCTGTTCAATCGGGCAAGCTCGGTATCTCCGACATCTCGCTCTCGCTGCCGACCCGCGTCGGTCGACACGGTGTTGTCGAGATCATCGAGCCGCAGGTCACCGACGAAGAGAAGGATCTTCTCCACAAATCGGCCGCTTCGCTGAAAGAAATCTACGCCCAAATCTCCTAAGACCAAGCGTGAGGACGCCTGCGAGTTAGCTCGCAGGCGTCTTTTTTTGCCTGCAAGAAACCTACTGTACCGACTGGTCGGTATACTTTCATTGTGGAAGTAAGAGACCGTATTTTGGACACGGCTATGACCATGGTTGTGCAAGAAGGCGTTGGTGGGCTCACCATTGATCGCGTCGCAACCGAGGCGGGTATGAGCAAGGGTGGAGTCTTCTACCACTTCAAGAACAAAGAGGCTCTGGTCACGGCAATGGCCGAAAAGATCATCGCCGAGTTTGAAGAAGAGTGCGATCAACGAATGGCGGCCGGTGCCACGATGATCGAAGCCACCATTGAAGGCGCCTTTTCTCAAGATTTAAGGCAGAAGAATCGGATTGCAGCACTGATTACGTGCTGCATGAACGAGCCCAACTTTGGCTCCCGTTTCCGATCGAAGTACAGCGAGTGGCTCAACGACTTAGCCGTGAAGGGCGGAGTCGATCCCGGCACTGCACGAGTCATCGCTTCTGCAATCGACGGCTACTATCTCACAGAGATGCTCGGCGTAAGCCGGATGAACGAGCAGGAATTGCATGAGATGAAAAATCGTCTCCTAGAGATGGCTCGACCTTCGGCGAAGATGGAGCTTGCTCAACTCTTCCAATACGCGCTGGCAAAGGAAGAGGTTGGTGGTTAGCGTCTCTGCGCTCGCCGTTGCGGCTTCCCTGTTGATTCCCCAACAACCCGCCGGACTTCTGGTGATTCTTGGCGGAGGTCGAGAGTCGGATACAGCCGCGAAGCTTATCGCCGAACACTGTGGGGGTTCTAAGTTGGTCGTTTTGGCTCATTCCCGCGAAAATCCCGCCCAATCGGCAGCCGCGCTCAAGGAGTTCTTCGAAAAGGCCGGTGCCAAGAACGTCGATGCTCCCACTTCGGAAAAACCGGAAGACATTCTTGCCTCCCTTAAAGACGCCAAGGGAGTGTTTATGTCTGGCGGCGACCAAAACCGGTTCATCGCGCGCTTCCCTGAGTCTTCGAAAGTGCCCGAAGCCATTCGCGCCGTTTACACCAACGGAGGAGTTGTTGCCGGAACTAGCGCCGGAGCCTCGCTTATCGGCGAATGGATGCCCACGGGCAACGGTAACGAGACCGTGAAAGGGCTTGGGGTTCTCCCCGGAATCATCTTCGACCAGCACTTCTTCAAACGGAATCGGCAAGACCGTTTGCGCGCCATGGTTGGCCAACGCAAAGTGATGGGTCTGGGCATTGAAGAGCGCGCTTTTATCACTTTTCAGAAGGGGATGGTCATCGCATTCGAGGGTCCCACTTTATGGATCGTCCCAAAAGAGGGAGCAGATGCAGAAGAGAAAACCCTTCAAACCGGAGACTCAGCCCGGATCTTTACCCAGGTTCTGGGTCTCCAAAAAACGAGAAGCTCCAGATATCGCCCGAGTTAGGCTGACAGGATGCGCCATTCGGTGTAGCATCTACCGATGCTTCGTAACGTCGCGATCGGCATAGTTCTTTCACTTCTGCTTGTTGGATGTGGGTCGTCTGGCTCTGAGAGTGCCGCCAAAGGTGAAAACGCTCCCGCCTCGGGATCCACGTCGACCGGGACCAAGAGACGAATTGCCTTTGTTCCGAAGGGCTCTACTCACGAGTTTTGGAAAGCCATGCAGGCGGGTGCAGAAAAGGCCGCTTCGGAGAAGGGTGTAGAGCTACTTTGGAAAGCCCCTCTGAAAGAGGACGATCGTGCCGACCAAGTGAAGGTCATCGAAAGCTTCACGAACGAGAAGGTAGATGCGATCGTGCTTGCCCCGCTCGATGAAAGTGCTCTAACCCGACCCTCCAAGGACGCAATCGATGCCGGGATCCCCGTTGTCATCGTCGATAGTGGCATCAAGGGGCTAGAGCCCGTCTCCTATATCGCCACCGATAACTTCGCCGCAGGAAAAGTGTGCGCGCAAAACCTTGCCAAAGCCATGGGTGGAAAGGGCAAAGTGCTGGTTCTTCGCTATCAAGAAGGATCGGCCAGCACGATGGCAAGAGAGGAAGGCTTCTTGGAAGAGGCAAAGAAACTCGGTCTGGAAGTGGTGAGCAGCGAGCAGTTTGGCGGCGCAACTCGCGAAAGCGCACAATCGGCTTCTGAAAGTCTTATTCAACGGTTCAGCGAAGGTGGGACGCTCAAGGTAGACGGCATCTTCACTTGCAACGAATCCACGACCTTTGGCATGATGCGCGCTCTGCAAAGCGCCGGGTTGCTCGGCAAGGTCAAGCTTGTCGGCTTCGACTCGTCTAAAGAGTTGATTGAGGGAGTCAGCAAGGGCGATATCGTTGGTCTGCTTCTTCAGAACCCGGTGAAAATGGGTTACCTCGGTGTCGTATCCGCAGTCGATCACCTAGACAAGAAGCCCGTTGAAGCCAAGGTGGATTCGGGTGCAGTGTTCGTCACCAAAGAGAATCTGGACACCGAAGAAGTAAAAGCGGTTCTGCCAAAGTCTTAACCGATGCTGGTTGCGGAAGGAATTGGGAAGCGATTCGGCGCAACCGTCGCGCTGAATGAGGTTGGCTTCACTGCCGAAGCGGGTCAGGTGCTTGCCATTGTCGGAGAAAACGGCAGTGGCAAAAGCACGCTTATGCGCATTCTAAAAGGTGAGCTTGTCCCCGATTCCGGAAGCGTCGAGTTAGAGGGCGTTCGAGTCGAGCCCAACGATCCTAGGGTGCTTCTTGTCCACCAAGAACTGGCTCAATGCCCTCACCTCACTGCAGCCGAGAATGTCTTTCTAGGACTAGAGCGAGGGTTCGGGTTCTCGCCCAAGAGACGTATTCAAGCAGCGCAAAAGATTCTGAACGACCTGGGCTTCGACCACATCCCCGCGGGTGCGCTTGCCGGATCGCTCCCCGTTTCCTCGCGGCAGGTGCTGGAGATCGCTCGCAGCATCGCCCAGAACGCACCGCTCGTCTTGCTAGACGAACCCACGAGCAGCCTGACCTCCGAGGAAAAAGCCAAGCTCTTTCGACTCATCGACCGACTCAAAAACGAGGGG
>CAZAVC010000257.1:0-4028 GCA_964488265.1 uncultured Fimbriimonas sp. | reverse complement strand
AGCAGGGGGAATGGGGCGTGCCTGGGCACGAAACCTCTCCACATCTGGACGAGTGGAATTGGTACGTTGGGTCGATATTCGTCCGGGTGCGGCAGACGCTGCCGTCTTAGAGCTAGAACTGCAAGGCGTCACCGGGCACGATTCGCTCACCGAGGCTCTCGGAATCGGCGATTTTGACTTCGTCGTGGACGTCACCATTCCCGAGGCGCATTGTGACGTGACTTGTGAATCCCTTGCCGCAGGTTTTCCGGTCTTGGGTGAAAAACCGATGGCGGCGAGTCTGGCGGAGGCCCGGAAGATGATTGCCGCTTCAGAAACTGCCGGAAAGCTCTACATGGTGAGTCAATCTCGACGTTACGATGGGCGACTAACGTCTTACCGGCAGGCACTTTCCGAGATCGGTCAAATTGGCATTCTCAACGCCGATTTCTACATCGGGGCTCACTTTGGGGGGTTCCGCGATGAAATGGAGCATGTCCTTCTGCTCGACATGGCGATTCACTCGTTCGATCAGGCCCGAGCGATTACGGGCAAAAAGCCGGTCTCCGTCTTTGCTGACGAGTTCAATCCGAGTTGGAGTTGGTACAAGCACGGCGCCTCCGCAAACTGCCTTTTCGAAATGGAGGATGGGCTGCGCTTCAGCTATCGAGGCTCCTGGTGCGCAGAAGGGCTGATGACATCGTGGGAATGCGATTGGCGAGCCGTGGGCGAGAAGGGAACCGCGATTTGGAACGGTCACGACCAAATCCAAACTGCCACAGTGGTGAGCACGGGCGGATTTCATTCCGAAACAACCGTTCACGACCACGCCAAGCATGCGATTCGATCCGGGATTGAGGGAAGCCTCCACGAGTTTCTGGACGCCCTTGAAACGGGCTCGACTCCACAAGGAGAATGCCACGATAATTATTGGTCTTTGGCGATGGTTTTTTCGGCGATCGAATCAGCCAAACAAGGTCGCCGAATTCAGATCGAAGGACTTTGATGATCTTTCCCTGCTGATATCAATTCAACAGGGAAGGAGCTTTAAACCAGCGAAGCGAGCAGTTCTTCTGTCTCTGCGAGCGATTCTTCTAGAGCCGTTGCTGCCGAATCCACTTCCTCTTCGGAGATGATCAGCGGCGGCTCGAATCGCAGGACACGGGGATTGTTGAGGGCGTAAGCCACGCAGACGCCGCGCTTCATCAACTGCGCGACCACAAGCTCTCCGACCTCGTCCTCAGTAAATTCAACGCCGATCATCAATGCCCGGCCACGAACGTCGGCGACCATATCGGGATGTCGTTGCCCAATCTGCTTGAAGGCATCCAGCATCCGATCGCCCATTGCCTTGGAGCGGCTAACGAGACCTTCTTCTTCAATCACCTGAAGAGCAATCAGACCTGCTGTACAAGCGAGCGGATTGCCGCCGAAGGTGCTCGTATGTGCGAGCGGATTTGCTCCGAAGACTCCCTGCCATATGGCCTCGGTGCCCATGCAAACGCCAAGAGGCATGATCCCGCCGCCGACCGCCTTTGCGAGGGTCATAAGGTCTGGACTCACACTGTCGTATTCGGAAGCAAACAAGTATCCCGTTCGACCGAGTCCCGTTTGGACCTCATCAAAAATGAGAAGAGCGCCTACTTCGTCGCATCGTTTTCTCGCCGCTGCAAGGTAGCCCTCGGGCGGAACAATGATTCCACCCTCGCCTTGAATCGGCTCGAGGATGACACAAGCGGTGTCCGTATCGATGGCGGCTATGAGTTCCTCGGTGTCGCCATACGTAGTGAAGACTACGCCAGGCATCAGGGGCTCAAAAGGCTTACGGTACTTCTCTCTGCCCGTCGTGGCGAGCGCTCCGAGGGTCTTTCCGTGATACCCACCGATGGTAGAGACAATCTTGGTGCGCTTGGTGTGACCCTTGGCCATCTTGAGCGCCGCTTCGACCGCCTCTGCGCCACTGTTGCAGAAGAAGCTGAACTGGAGCCCTGCAGGGGCAACGGAGGCTAGTTTCTCGGCGAGATCGGCAGCGGGTTTCGAAAAGAAGGCCTTTCCGCTGAGAGCCATTTTGCTCAATTGGTCTTGGATGGCAGTGACAACTTTCGGGTGCCTGTGACCCAATGAGAAGGTGCCATAGCCGCCAAGACAGTCTAAGAATGCCCGGGACTCGTGATCAAAAATGTAGCAACCTTCGGCGTACATCTCGACACCAAACCCTGCAAAGCCCATCAACTTTGCGAGACCTGGATTAAGGTGGTTGGTGTACTTTTCGAAAACTTCCTGGAAGAGTGCGTCTGAATCGCCCTCGAATTTATAATTCGGGACCTTCACTTGCCGGCCTTATCGTCCACTTCTTTCGCCGCTTCGGCGAGAGTCCGCTTGCCCTCTTCGAGGCCCTTTTGCAGTTCGCCCATACCTTTACCGATGCCGCGCATCAGCTCGGGAATCTTCGCACCGCCGAAAAGCACCAAAATGGCTACGAGGATGACAATCCACTCAGCTCCGCCCGGTAATCCGAAAGCGAGCAGTGTCGATGAGTTAAAGGTGTTCATGTTCAATTCAAAGAGTCCGCTATCAGGCTTGATCCTGGACGGTTGCGAGTCGGTTACTTCGCTTCGGCGTCTTTCTTCTCTTCAACGCCCTTTTTGCCTTCTTCAAGGCCGGACTTCAATTCGCCAACGCCCTTTCCGATGCCGCGCATCAACTCGGGAATCTTTGCTCCGCCGAAGAAAATGAGGATCACGACAAGAATGATGATCCACTCGGCGCCCCCGGGAAGTCCCAAGAAAGCGAGCAGGTTCGATGGTTGAATGGGCGTGCTCATGATTGATGTAACGCTCGGAACCGTGATTGGTTCCGAGCGACGACTTCATTGTATCCGTAGTCTACTTAGCGTCATCCGTTCCGGCCGAGATTTTGACCGCCCCGCCCGAAGCATCTACGTCGGGAACGTCTTTGGTGCTGAGCTTGCCGCTTGCATCAACAAATCCCATCGTTGGAACCTTTGCGGTGATGATCATCCAACCCACCTGCTTGCCCATGATCTTGGGTGCTTGGCTGAACGGTTGAGCGTCGTATTTTCGCGTCGCACCCGGGCTCGATTCTCGGGAAGCGAATATTGCTGGGACCTCGGCGTTCTTGATTTGATCAAGCTTGAGACCGCTGACTTCCTCGTTGAAAACGAAATAGATCTTGCCGCCGTCGGAGTCTTTGCAAGTCCACTCCTTGTCTTTTGCATTGATGATTTTGAAGGGCATCTCCTTCGACTCGCTCGCAGCCTTCAGGAAGGGAGCAAGATCTTTCATCCATGTTTTAGACTTTGGAAGGGAACCGTTTTTGGCGATGTATTGCTTCAAGCCGCCTTCAAGGATCCCGCCGCTTGCGGCGCACTCAATGAAGCCTTTTGATTGATTGAAGACGTAAAATCCGCCTCCGACCAAGCTTCCAATAGGCAAAACACAACAGAGGCCAAAGACACCAAGAACGATCAGCACGATGGTCATTGGGCTTTTGCCCTGACGAGGTGCGGGAGGGGTAAAAGCAGGAGGAGCTTGCATAAGACTTAACCGAATTATACAGACGGTTCAGAGATTGCGTTTCGATGATCAATCCTTTACTTTGTGATTGAAATGATTCCAGTGGTGACCAACGACCGCGCTGACAGAAATGTCGTGGTTCGGGCATTGCTTAGAACGCTGGATTTATCGGCGCCAGGAGAGCGCGCCCATGCCGAGCGTGTTTCGGTTTACAGCCTTGCCATTGGCGACGTTCTTGGCCTTTCCGACGATGACTTAGAAACCTTACGGTACGCCGCCCTGCTCCACGATGTTGGTAAAGCGAAACTAGACCAAGACCTGCTCAACAAGGTGGGATCGCTCTCAGAACGGGAAGTTAAAGAATTTCGTCTTCACGCCGAACTCTCTGTTCGCCTCGTCGAGACCATCGAGTTTCTTGAACCCGCCATTCCGTTGATTAAGCACCACCACGAGCGCTGGAATGGGTCTGGCTATCCGGGCGGTCTCAAACAAATTGAGATTCCTCTTGGGGCA
>CAZAVC010000256.1:0-4065 GCA_964488265.1 uncultured Fimbriimonas sp. | reverse complement strand
GACGATTCAACCGGTCCAAAGGATGCCCAATCGCAACGTTGGACTGCACAACCGATGTTGTTTGTTCATGGAAAGGGTTCGGTTTGCCCGTTTATCTGTAGATTTGCCGGTGAGTGGCCACGACACTTCATGGAAGCCAATCTTTAGATGTTTTGGAAGGGCAAATCGGGAGAACAAACGGCGAGGTCTCAAGCTCAGCCTGCTGGGGGTCCTTCGGGAGGCACGGAACTCGGTGCGATGCTTGTTGCATCGCAACGCCTGCTTGGTTCCCTGAGGCATCTGATTGTTCTTCCCCAAGATCCCAGTTCGATCAATTTTGAGAAGCGGCTTCAACAGTACGAGACTGAGTTCGTGAAAATGGAGGACAACCCGTTCTTCATCGAACGATCTTCGGTGAGAGTCGTGGAATCCGTCGAGGAGTTCGGTCGCTGCCAGCGTGAGTCCGTCGATCGATCGCTGCACGTCCTGGACGAGGGTATTCGATCGATCACGTCTTCCCTAGATTCGGCCATGCGCGCCGGAAACGAGTTACAGAGTGCATCCTCGGCTACCCGGGCAAGGTTGAGCGTGCTCCACAAGGTGCCCTCCTACGAGGCTCTCGTGGATGCCCTTAAGAAGGAAGTCGACCATCTTACCGCTGCCGTAGCCCGCCACCAGACTCATCTTGCGGAAATTCAGCAGGTGCACAGCGACGAACTCTCCACTCTTCACGAAAAGTTGGCGGAAGCTCAACAGGTCGCCACAACGGATTACTTGACGGGACTTGGAAACCGAGCTTCCTTCGATGAAGCGATTGTAGGTGGAGTCAAGCGCGCCAACATCGGAGAGACCCTTTCCTTCGCCATGATCGATCTTGATGGATTCAAGGCCGTAAACGACACTTACGGTCATGCTGCTGGAGACAGGGTCTTGACTGAGATCGCACGTCGGCTCCTGCAGACATTCCCAAAGGGCGTCCAATTGTTCCGCATTGGCGGGGACGAGTTTGCCGTTCTTGCCAAAGGCAATAAAGAGCATCTATCCACTCGCCTACAGGTTTTGAACACGACCTTCGAGGGCGATCCGCTCACGGAATCGGGCAGACGCCTGAACATTGGACTCAGCTTCGGAGTGATTCAGATCAGTTCCGGTGACGACGCCAACCAAATTGTCAAGATCGCCGACAAACTGATGTATGACCACAAGCAAAGCCGGAAGGGCATGAAATCGCTCGCTTCCGACTTTGCCAATGGGCATCAAGCAGCTTGAAGTCTGGGCCCAAGTAGCCCCCTGGGCTTAACCTCTAGACGCTTCATCGAGCGCTTGTAGGGCCGCAATCTGCTTTGTCGCCCGACGGATTCGGTGGCAAAGCACGCGACTCAAGTTAAGGAGAGCTCGAAGCGCATTCTCGTGATCGTTCCGCAGGACCTGTCGAAGGGGGTCTTCTGGAAGTACTAAGACCTCACAGTTTGTCTTTGCAAGAACCGTCCCAGATCGGGGCTTGCCATCTAAGAACGCAATCTCGCCAAAGGGCATCCCCGCTTGGATCGATCCAAGCCACTCTTCGGCGACGGAGAAAACCTCGGCGTCACCCGTCACAAGCAGCATAAGATCGTGATTCGGGTCTTCCTCGCGAACAATCACTTCCCCAGCCGAGAACTGCCTCATTTCGGCAATCTCGCCGATCTTTTCCAAGAATGCGTCCGACAACCCTTCTGCTAGATAGCTAGCTCTTAAAGCTTCTTTTATTTCCATACAACCCTCCCCGGTTTCCCTTTCTAATCCGCGTCTGCTCACTCCCCCGAGAAAAGCTTCTGTGGACGTCCCCGACCATAAGTCGTTTTCGCGAGTGAACATGAACGTAAGACCGTTGGATCTAACGGCCAAGTTCACTCCGAACCGATTTTACATCTACAACTGGACTAAAGACCCGCCTTTACCGGCCCTCTAACCAGCGGAGAAGGGCTGGCCCCCAAGGGTGCACGCCCTCAAACGGATACTTTGCTTGCAGGCCAATGCCGTGTTGACCTCTTTCATACAAATGACATTCACAGAGAATGCCTTTTGCGAGCAGAGCTTCTGCGAGCCTCAGGCTGTGAAAAGCAGGAACCCCCTTGTCTTCCGCCGTATGCCAAAGAAACGCGGGTGGCGAGTTATCCCGAAGGGACCGATTCGCGCTGAGCTCGGTGAGAATCGACTTTGTCGGAGTATTACCAACCAAGTTCTCCGCCTTCCAACCTCCCAGGTCAGGATCAATCTCAATAACTGGGTAGCACAGGACGGCGAAATCGGGGCGAGAGGAGATCCATCGGTGTGGGTCACCGTCTGGTGAGTCGCCTTGATCAAAGTGGGTCATCAGCGTGCTGCAGAGGTGCCCGCCTGCAGAAGATCCCATCACCCCGACCTTGTCTTTTTGAATCTTGTATCTCTCGGCGTCTTTTCGCACCAATCGAACGGCCCTTGCAATGTCAAACAACATCGCCGGGTGTCTGTAACCGTGCTGTCCTAATCGGTAATTCACCACAAAACACGTATAACCGTGCATTGCCAAATATTCGGCGTAGTCGTTTCCCTCGTGGTCGGCCAACATCCAGTACCCCCCTCCGGGAGCAATCACGATCGCCTTGCCGTTAGGCTTTTCTGGCAGATACGGGCGCAAAGTCGGAACGTCGTGGTCGTCGGTTCCTAGCGAAAATGGAGGAGTTGACTCCCACAGGGGAAAAGCGTCTAGTTTCCGAATTTTATCTGCGTTCATAGCCTATTCTAACTAGATAGGCGTTGCCGTTAGGCGAAGTAGATATGGAAGAGCCATCACAACCGGAGCAAAAACCGATCGACTCGGTTCCAGAAAGTCGTTCGGACCCTCTTGAGGTCGTACTCATGCAATTGAGCTCCCGGATCAACGAGCAAAACGAACTCCTTCGTGAACAACTTGCCTACCATCGGAGCATTCGCGAGAGGATCGTTGCCGGAATGTGGATGGGTCTAGGAACGGTTTTAGGAGCAACGGTGCTCTTCACACTTCTGGCCGTGGCTGTTCGCCCCTTGCTGAAGCCCCTGAGCAACTTCAGTTGGGTGGGACCTATCGTCGATCGAGTCCTTGAAGACATGGAATCGCGGCAGAGACGGGCACCCTACTACAGGCAAGATGCTCCCGCACCCGATCCCAAACCTGCTCCAAGATCGGTTGAGCCGGCAGTACCCGTTCAGGAAGAAATCCTCGACGAAAACGTTCCCAAACGATCCCTGCCGCGCAACAATTAACCGATCCGTTTCCTTAGGAAACGGCTGCGATCCAGTTCTTGAGGTTGTAGTACGACGTCACGCGAGACAGGAGTCCGTCTTTCTCTTCAAAGAAAGCGGCGGCGGGGATGGAATATGTCTGTCCCTTGGCCTCAGGCAGGTTGCCATCGGTCTTCAAGTACTCGCCCGAACAGGTGAACTCGACGGCTCCCCGATTCCCATTTGAAAAAATCACCAAGTCGGTAATTTGCTCTTTGTAACAGGTGTCCATGTGGGCCTTGAATCTTTCGAATGCCGCTTTTCCGACCTCGGATCCAGACTCGTTGATGTCGTGTTGAACATCAGGGTGGAGCGTTGCGAGCATCCCCTCAAGGTCGTGCTTATTGAAGGCGTCGAAGTAAGCAGCGATCAGGGATTCAATGTTAGATTGAGACACTCCCGCTATTTTGACTTCAACTTTCCACCTGGAACTTCTTCAGCTCTTCGAAGGGAAGAAATTCTAAGACGAGTTGGTGAGTTGCCTCTAGAACGACCTTAGGCGCCATACCATTTTCGTAGGCTTCTAGCCATCGAAGCGCACACAGACACCATCGATCGCCCGCCTTGAGACCCGGAAACCCGTACTGAGGCATGGGAGTGGAGAGGTCATTCCCCATCTCGCGACTGAAGGAGAGAAATTCTTCCGTCATCACTGCACAGACGGTGTGCAGGCCTCGGTCGTCGGGCCCTGTGTCGCAACAGCCGTTTCTGTAGAATCCGGTTACGGGACTAGCCCAACAGGCCATCAAGGGTTCGCCCAAACCATTGAGGGAAGCTCTCCTTTCTGCTTTCCCGGGCACCAAG
>CAZAVC010000255.1:0-4075 GCA_964488265.1 uncultured Fimbriimonas sp. | reverse complement strand
GGGCGATTTGCCCCCGATAAGGACCAAGAGCATGAGTGAAGAACTGAAGAAAGCCGCAGCCGCAGGGCCGATCGATCCGATGGCCGCACTGCGAGAGAAAGACGCCGAACCGGGCGGTCGCACCCGAACCCGCAAGCGCCGCAAGGTGAGCTACCTCACCATCAACAAGATTGACACCGTCGACTACAAGGAGATCGCGCTTCTTCGCCGATTCCTCAACGATCGCGGCAAGATTCTGCCTAGCCGACAAACCGGAACCACCGCTAAGCAACAGCGAATGATTTCCGAGGCAATCAAGCGAGCCCGCGAAATGGCGCTCCTCCCGTTCGTGGTCACCGAAATGTCCACCGAGCGACGCGAGAGCCGACGTGAGCGAGAAGCCGCTCCGCAACCTGCCTCCGAATAAGGCGTCCAGCTTCCGACAATTCAAGAAACCTGAGCGATTTGCTCAGGTTTTTTTGTTTTGGAATTGCTTGATAAAAAAGTTATGACGTCCTTGCGGCCTTTCTCGGACTTGACTTTGTCGCCCTACAACGTATAATCCCTGCAGGGTTTCGAAGTTGGAATCCGGAGGAACGTTTGGCAGGAGTTGCATTTAAAAACGTCAGCAAAATCTTTGGCAAGGACGTCAAAGCTGTTAATGATCTGAACCTTGAGATTCGGGACAAGGAGTTCATGGTTCTTGTCGGACCCTCCGGATGCGGAAAGACAACCGCGCTTCGAATGATTGCGGGCCTCGAAGAGGCAAGCCTGGGCGACATCATGATCGGGGACGTTCGCGTGAACGACGTTCCCCCGAAGGATCGAGACATCGCCATGGTTTTCCAGAACTATGCGCTCTATCCGCACATGAACGTGTACGACAACATCGCGTTCGGTCTTCGATTGCGAGAACTGGGCGGATTCTTCTGGCAAATTACCCACGCTGCAGAAGCAAAGAAGATTAAGCAGGATATCGACTCTCGCGTCCGAGAAGTCGCTCGGATGTTGGACATCGAAAAGTATCTCGCTCGGCGACCGAAGGAACTCTCCGGCGGTCAGCGACAGCGAGTCGCTCTTGCCCGAGCTATTGTCCGAAAGCCGAAGGTCTTCTTGATGGACGAGCCGCTTTCCAACCTGGACGCCAAACTCCGGGTCCAAACGCGAGCCGAGCTCATTCGTCTTCACCGGGATCTTGGTATCACCACCATGTACGTGACGCACGACCAGGTGGAAGCCATGACCATGGGTCAACGGATGGCGATCATGCGCGACGGTGTTCTGCAACAGTGCGATGAGCCGGAGAAGGTTTACGCCTACCCTGCCAACAAGTTTGTTGCCGGATTCATTGGCTCGCCTCCTATGAACTTCATTGAGGCAACCATCAGCGCGGACGGAACCGTTGGCAACGACGACTTCCGGCTTCCGATCCCAGAGGGCAATCCGGCCAAGGGGATGGCAGGCAAGGGCGTTTGGCTAGGCGTACGGCCCGAAGAGATCTTCGATGCCGCGATTCCTAGCGGTGTCACCCCTACGGCGGCGAACACCATCAAGGCACTTGTAGACGTGATGGAGCCGCTTGGACACGAGTACGTGACCTATCTCAAGATTGGGAACACCTCGATGGTGGCGAGTATCGATAAGGACACGAAGATTCGCATGGGCGAGGTTGGCACGTTCTGCCTCAACATCGACCGAGTTCACATCTTCGATAAAGAGACCGAAATCGCCATTCGCTAAGCGCTTCGCTTGAACAACCGGAAATGCCCCTTAGTGATCTGAGGGGCATTTTTTATAATCGCTCCACAAGGGCGTGCCGGAAGCTCTTGCCGACGGCGTAAACCACCAAAGAGCAAACGGGGAGCGACTTTTCGGGCGACCAGCGTACCGATCGCATGAGGGCTTCGGGATCGATTCCCTTGGCGTGGCGCTTCTTCACCTCTTCCACTCTTCGACCCAAGTTCCGAAGGGCGAGTTTGGTGGCCTTGGAATCGCCGCGACCGTCGTGAAGCACGCGGTAAGCACGTAGCCAAGGCGAATCCACGAAGTCATTGCCGGTGAGGTAACCCACCGAATCCCCCAACTCGGCCAGATCTTGCCACTGTCCGAGGGCGTGCGCTCTTACGAGAGCCGGATCGGAATCGTACAAGAACTCGCCACATTCTGTAACGTTTCCGTTTACTTCCTTCGTCAGCGCCACCTCTCCGCTCTCGATATGGATCGCCGAAACGCCTGCGCCCGCGAGTCTTCCCCACTCCACCAGAACCTCTCGGCACTCCCCTCCAAAACTGATGAACGATCGCGCGGGTCCAAGGCCATCTAATTCGGCATCGGGAAGCAGCGGAGACAACTTCAAGAGGCCCAGTTCAATGTCTCGATACCGTTCGACAATGTGACGAGGGTCTGGATCGTAGTTGTCCAAGTTCGTCTTGCGAATGGTTTGAACTTCCCCACCCCACTCGCCTTCTCCACGACGCATCGGATCGGCATAGACGTATTGGACTTCGCCCGTTTCCAACTCAAGCGAGTTGGCACAGATGGTGCGAATAGCGTTGTTCGCGAGCAAAGCATTGACGGAAAGCGTTTGGAACGTGGCTTCATCCGATTCGATGGCGTCAACGGGTCCTCTTTCCGCAAGGACCAAGCTGTCGAAACCGGCTCCGGCCGTGAGGTCGACCACGCGGGCTCCTTCCGGATACTTGGCGGCGTGAAACTTCGCCACCGCTTCGACGGTCCCCATCTCGCCTCGCATCCGGCTTCCGATCATGCGTGCTCCGTAGGTGGGTGACTTCTTCACCGCCCGCGAGCGAAACTCGCGCTGGCCGAGCACCCATGCCCCCAACTCCAAGCCGAGAGATTTCAAAAGGGATTTTGAAAACTGGGGATCCTCTTTTCCGGGTGCGGGCAGGGGCCGAGCCGAGATAGATTGCTCGAGTGCCTCCAGGGCCGACTCAAAATTGAAAGGTTCCTTTTGCTCCACCGATCTAGATGATGACTCCAACCTGCCAGAGCGTATTGCTACACCGAGGGCAGAACTGAGGCGTGGTTTCAGCAAGTCGCTTGACAGAGCCGCGATGGGGGTATCCCAGGCACTTGGTCCAGTAACACTCTTCCACACCGAAGCACCCTGAAATTTCGTGAAGCGCAAGCCTCACCGTAAGATCCGATCTTGAGATTCTTGCCGAGCCAATGGAAAGCCCTTGCAGCCTAGATTGGGAAACAATGGCCACCTTTCCTTTGTGGGCCGAGTAACCCAGGATTCGCCAATCTTCCACCCCTTCACGCCGATCTGAAAGGTCAACCGAAGTGACGATCAAAACCTTATCGATTCCTTTTGGGAGCCCTCTTTCGGCTTCATTCGCCCAGGGTTGGGCTTGATAGCGGCCCGAACTCAGCAGATAGCGCTTTGGCGCTTGGGAACTCGGGAGAATTTTCACCGCGACCCACCACCGCTTGAGGCTCTGAGCCACCGCCCGGAGATCGTCTTTGCTGACCTTTCCAACCGCCTGAACCCCGATGGTGAAAAGGGGTTTCACGCCCCGCGAACTCGCGACCGGCAGCGATGGTCCGATGAGAAAGGCGGCCGCGACAAGTAGCGTCATGATGAGGGCTCCCGGATTAAATCTACTCGGGTTGAGCGGAAAGTGCACAGCCGCGCACGATCGCGCGTTATGGGTTTAGGATTCCTGTCGCTTCGAATCAGCCGTGCGGCGAGCCCCTGCCGCTTTGGTCATTGCCATAAGAGTTTCTTCGCTGCAATGGTGCTCAATGCCTTCAGCGTCGACCTCGGCAACCTCGCGGCTCACGCCCAGCGCCATCAAGAACTCCAAGACCAATTCGTGCCGTTCACGTGCCTTGTGAGCGAGGTCTCGCCCAGAGTCGGTCAAGTAGATGCTTCGGTAAGGCTGAGCGGTCACCAGTCCTAGTTCTTTGAGCTTGCTCACCCTCTTGGAAACCGTCACATGGCTAACGCCCAATCGCGCAGCGAGATCGGTGGCGCGACACTCGCCGGACTCACGGATCAAATCCTCGATGAGTTCGACGTAATCCTCGGCAATCTCCCGACTGTGGTCCTCCCGGGTCCGTTGAAATCGGT
>CAZAVC010000254.1:0-4104 GCA_964488265.1 uncultured Fimbriimonas sp. | reverse complement strand
TCTTCGTTAGCAAAAATCGGTAGGTCCTCCCTGTGATTGGTTAACCTAACTCTATGGACTCAATGAACATCGGACTGATCGGCATCGTCGGCGAAGAGTATCAATCGGACCAATGGGGGACTCTGGAAAAGGTGGCTCACCTTGGATACCGAGGGATCGAAGGGTGTGAGTTTCTACTCGATGGGGACGTCGCCGAAAATCTCAAACGATTTCACGATCTTGGCCTAGAGCCGCTAACCATCAGTTCCTCCTTGGAAGATCTTAAGGAGAACCTGGATGCAATTCGCCACAAAGCGGCAACGTTAAGATCTCCAAAGGTGAGCATGTGGTGGGCGCCCTGTAAAACACGGGAAGAACTCGACGACGTTTCGCAAGTGCTTAACAAAGCTGGACAGATTCTTGTCCAAGATGGGGTGAAGCTTTGCTATCACAACCACGATCAGGAGTTTAGGAACACCTTCCGCGGTGCCGCGGCGATGGACATTCTGGCCGACCAAACCGATCCAGACTCGGTCTTCTTCGAACTGGATATCGCTTGGATCGCGATCGGTGGCGCCGACCCTTCCACCATCCTCGAGCGATTTGCCGGGCGAGTCCCTTGCATTCACATCAAGGACGTCATCGAGGCCCCAACCAGAGAACCAAAGTGGACGGCGGTCGGAACGGGTGCGGTGCCCATCGAGCAAGCTATGAGAAAGGCGCTCGAACTCGGCATTGAGTGGGGTGTGGTGGAGCAAGACCGACTCCGCAATCTCACTGGGTTGGAAACCGCAACGGTCTCGATCCTCAACCTGAAAGAGCGCGGACTCGTTCGATAGGTCAGAGAAACACTTCACAATAGAGAGGTGCTCCCCAAAGATACTCCGGCTTTGGTATTGGCTCCCATGGACGGCGTCACCGACGCCGCTATGAGGGCGTTCCAAGGTCGGTGGGGCGCATTTACCTATGCCGTCACGGAGTTCCTCCGCGTGAGCGAAACGCCCATTCCGGGCAAAGTTTTTCGAAGAGAGGTTCCCGAACTCCTAACTGGAGCGCAAACCGAAACGGGTCTTCCCGTGCAGGTGCAAATCCTTGGTGGCGACCCGGCTCGAATGGCGAAATCGGCTCAAACAGCGGTGAAGGTCGGCGCGACCGCGATCGACATCAACTTTGGGTGTCCTGCGCCGACGGTGAACCGGAACGACGGTGGGGCTTCTTTGCTCCGCTACCCTTGTCGTATCCGGGAGATCGTCCAAGCCGTTCGAGAGGCCGTTCCCGCCGAGATTCCGGTCTCGGCAAAAATCCGCCTTGGCTGGGATTCCATCGATCCCGTGTTCGAAAACGCGGCGATGGTTCAAGAGGGAGGGGCCTCCTGGATCACCATCCACGCTCGAACCCGAGTGCAGTCTTACAAACCGCCCGTTTTTTGGGCACAGGTTGGAAAAGTGAGCCAGCAATTAGCCATTCCCGTCATCGCAAACGGTGACATCTGGACGATCGAGGAGTTCCGTCGATGCCGCGAAGAGACGGGTTGCGACAAGTTCATGATCGGCCGGAGCGCTCTTGCGAACCCCATCTTGTCCTGGCAAATCGCCAACGAACTCGGCCTGAGCCGGGAAGAACACCCCGATTTTCGTTGGGAAACCCTTTTCAAAGAGTTCTTACTCGACCTTCACCCCCAGATGGCTCGCAAGAAGGAGAAGAGCGGGTTTCGGTCGCAGCGCAGGCTAGAGACTCAGGGTCCCCTTGGGCAAGGCGGCGTGGGCGGTCTCTTCCGCCTGAAGCAGTGGATCAAATTTGCCCATAATCACGGCGATTTTCCTCACTTTGAGGCTCTGAAACTCACCCAAACGCTGGACGAGTTCTTCGAAGTTCTTGCACAGGAAGAGCAGCGAATTGCTCAAGGTAAGAACGAAACCTTTGCGATCACGGGGTAGTGGTCGCTCGGGGCTCGGCCGGTCTTGGTCTGGCGGCGATCGATCGTCACTTCATTGATCGTCCAACCTGAGGTGAAGAAGATATGATCGATCATATCGCCCTCGGTCACGGTCGGGTTGAATCCGTTGAACGTCACGTATGGACCCTTTTCAGGTCGGGCGGGGTTCAGAATTCCGCTCTTGTCGAGAACATTGATCGGCGCGCTACCCTTCGTGCAGTTGAAATCGCCCATCACCACCGCCGCTTTGGTGCCACGCGCCTTGACGAACTCGAGCATGTTAGTCGTTCCGAGCAATCTGGCCGCATCCGATTGGTGATCGAGGTGGGCATTGACGGCAAGGAATCGATACCCTTGGTTGGTGACGAACTCACCCCAGGTGAAAACGCGCGGGAGGTTCGCTCCCGGGCCCTTGGAGCCCGGCTTATCTGGGGTGGCGCTGATCCACTTTGTCCCGCCTTCAATCAGACCTAGACGATCCTTGCGGTAGAGAACCGAGCTGTGCTCGCCAGCACGCAAACCGTCGTCTCTACCCGCCCCGAAGGCTACGTAATCTGGGAGCGCGGCGACAATCTCATCGATCTGACCGGCGAGAGCTTCCTGAACCCCCAAAACATCCGGTGAGACGGATCTAATGAGATCGATCACCGACTCCCTTCGATACTGCCAGCTGTTCTCACCATCTGGAGCCGTGCCGTAACGCAGGTTGTACGTCATGACCGTGAGCGATTGGTTTGGACTTAAATCGACTCCCGCCATGGTTCCAAGGATGGACGAGAACACGCTGACAAACCCGGTAATCACAAAGGCGAAGTTACCCCGCCTTGGCTGCGGCGGGCTTCATTCGGTTAAAGAGCGGACCCTGACCCAGAACCCACCGACCAACGCCAAGTTTGGAAAAGGCGACTGCAAACCCGTAGCTCACGCTCACGATGGTAAGGAAGTAAAAGATCCATCCACCGGGAATCGCCAAGAAGATGTTCGTCAATCTTGGCCCGCCCGCTAGACTCATCACAAAGGGGTGAACGAGAAAAACAGGCAATGACACCTTCCCAATGGCATTGAAGTATTGCCGAGCAATACCTTTGGGCCACTCCTGAGCAATCGTCCAAAGAAAGAGACTCAAGGTGGCGGTGAAGATGGCGTAAGAGCCGTTGATCTGGTCACTCGTTCCGGGGTGCTCGAAGAACTTCCCAACAGATACCCAGACGTAAACGACAAGCCCTGCGAGCGTCGCAACGCCCAGATGCGGCAGGTACTTTCGGAGCTTAACCGTGCTCTCGGTATCCATTCCAACGGCAATGCCTAGAACGAGCGGGAGGATGTACCAAAGGAGAACCGACCCCGGGTTTTGCCACCCAAAGAACGCCCGTTGGGCTGCGTAAACCGCAAGTTGTGCGGCGATACCCGCTCCGAATGCCACCGGAATCGACCACTTCTTCCCGTTGCTCAGGGAAATCAAGAACGGTATCGCCACACCGGCCTGGAGCAACACAACCGTGAAGTACAAGTGGAACGATGACTTACCCGTTAGGAGATTTACGCCCAGCCGCTGCCAATCCCAAGCCGTCGTGAAAGGGTTTCCGTTGGCCCAAAGGAAGTAGAGCAGGCTTGCGACCAGGTACGGAACAAGGGTCTTTCGGGCGCGAGACTTGGCGTACTTGCCAATATCAAATCGCTTTGCCAGGCTTCTTGCCAAAAGTGCGCACGAGATGAAAAGGAAGACCGGAACCGCAAAGTGGATTGCTCGGTTGATGGCGTACAAGATCGGATCGTCTTCTACCGACATTCCCAAGAACTTTCGCGATCCTCGCGCAAAAGAGTGGTTGAGAAGGACGAATGTGATACCGATTCCCTTCAAGACATCGATAGCTTCGTTCCGCTGAACCTTCGGCGTTTGCGAAGGATCCGGGTTCGTCATGTTTCGAGGATCGTCTTGAGTAGACAAAATCGTCCCGCGAGTCGGCGCCCTTAACGCCAATCCTTTAATGGCCATTTTTTCACATCCGTGTGTTTTCGAGGAGAGACGACTTTGCCATCCTAGCAAAAAACCCTACTCGTTTAAAGAATATCAGATTTCGCGCACGAGCTTATTGTTCAGTTTTTTGACTTATTGTCAAAAACCTAACCGAAGCGCTCCAACCTGCCAAAAATGAGAGCAGGACCGCGAAAAAACATGTTTAAAGTTC
>CAZAVC010000253.1:0-4112 GCA_964488265.1 uncultured Fimbriimonas sp. | reverse complement strand
TCGGTTACAGAATGAAAAAGGGCGACCCTTCAGGGTCGCCCTTTTTTGTTTGTCCTTAACGCACCGTATTCCAAAAAGGTGGATTCGCCATAATGTACGAGTTCGAGCGGTCAACGGCGACTTCCATCGACCAGCCTAGCGGCGATAGGCACCTTCCCATCGCCACCGAGAGAAAGAACTATGTCTGAGACGAAGCGTGGACGCGTTGGAATTTTGACCGCCGGTGGAGACTGTTCCGGCCTGAACGCAGTGATCGCTTCGGCGGTGAAGTACGGCATGTCCGTGGGATACGATTTCATCGGATTTGAAAAGGGCTTCGAGGGAGTGCTCTCGCCGATGATGTATCGAACCCTCGATGCACGAGCGGTTCGAGGTATTTCGCACTTGGGCGGTACCGTCCTTTACTCCACGAACCGGGGCCGATTTGGCGGCAAGAAAGGCGTGGGTGACGGCAACCAGATCCCGACCGAAATCTTGGAGATGGCCAAGAACAACCTCCAAGAGCTCGGCGTGGAGTCGCTGATCGTCATTGGCGGTGATGGAAGTCTGAGTGCGGCTCTCCAGTTGGCCGAGTACGGCTTCCGAGTGATCGGCGTGCCGAAAACGATCGACAACGATCTTGCCGCGACGGACCAGACCTTTGGATTTAGCACCGCGCTCGGAGTTGCCGTCGACGCCATGGACCGCGTCCACACCACCGCAAGTAGCCACCATCGCGTTCTCTTCGTTGAAGTCATGGGTCGGCACACGGGTTGGATCGCCCTGAAGGCGGGTCTCGCCGGAGGCGCAGACGCCATCCTCGTCCCCGAGTTTCCTTTTGAAGTCGAGGACTTCGTAGAGTTTCTTCGCGAGCGCAAAGAGTCGGGCTCCAATTCCGCGATCGTATCGGTTGCCGAGGGTGCCATCGTTGCGGGCAAGAAGAGCTACGAAATCGCGGGAAGCTCCGAAGTTAAGTTTGGCGGCGTCACCACCCGCATCATGCAACTTGTTGAGGCGATCGCTCCCGGCGAGTTCGAGATGCGTGCGACGGTTGTTGGTCACATGCAACGGGGCGGCTCTCCAAACGCTCGCGACCGAAACTTGGCTCGCGCTTACGGCGTGGGTGCGATCGACGCCCTCATCAACGGGGAAGATCGCGTGATGGTGAGCCTTCGAGATCAGAAGATTCGAACGGTTCCGATCCGAGATGCGGTATCGACTCTCAAGGCAGTCCGGTCGGATACGTTGGAGTATCAGGTCGCTCGCAAGCTTGGCGTGTTCATTCACTAGGCGCGATTGGCCACTAGGCGGGTTTAGACCTGCCGCAACAACTCGTGGAACCGCCCGACAGGCGTTCCACCGATTGCCGGGTGGTCGAAAATCCCCATCCGGTTGAGCTCTTGCAAACCATGAACCAGCGCCCAGAGAGCGGTTGTGGTTCGAATCACGTCGTCGTCCACTTCTGCTTTTCCTAAGCGGCGTCGAGCCGTATCCACCAGCATCTGCCAAGCGTTCATCGGGCCGTCCTGCGGGAACACGTCCGATTCCGGCATCGCCGCGCAGGGAGCAAACATGAGTCGCATCAACTGCGGATGCTGTTTCGCCATCACGAGGTAAGCGTCACCCATCGCGTGAATATCGGAAGGATCGATCGCTCGTACCTGTCCAAACCGTTCCGCCATGAGCTGGAACCCCGATTCGATCATCGCCTGGAGCAAATCTTCCTTCGTGGCAAAGTGACGATAGGGCGCGTTCGGGCTGACACCCACCTGTCGAGCAAGTTCTCGGAGGCTCAACTCCTCAGGTCCCACCTTCTCGAGTTCGAGCAGGCCTGCTTCCAGCAGCGACTTTCTCAGGTTCCCGTGGTGATATTTACGCTCAGACATAAAAATATGTTGACACTGCCCACTTCTGTTGCATAATGTGGACAGTGATCACATTATTGTGACGCATGGAGCTAGACAAGTGGACTCTTCAAATCAAGTTCTTATCATCGTTGGCCACCCCAGGGCGCGTTCGTTTAACTCTGCGCTCGCCCACGAATACGCGAGCGGGGTTCGAGACTCGGGACGATCGGTAGAGGTAGTCCAGCTCTCCGACCTCAAATTTGATGCAACCGCAGACCCTACACAAATCGCCGAACTGGAATCTGATCTGCGATTGATGCAAGAAAAGATCGCAGCCGCCGAACATTTGGTGATCTTCGCTCCCGGTTGGTGGACAACCTTTCCGGCACTGCTCAAGGGATTTATTGATCGAACCCTTACGCCTGGGTTTGCCTTTCAGTACGAATCTGGCAAGGCGCTGCCAACAAAGCTGCTTAAAGGTCGAACGGCTCGGATCGTTTTCACCATGGACGGTCCGGCGTGGTACTACCGATTCTTCAATCGAGCTCCGGGGGTGAACGCGATGAACCGAGGCACCTTCTGGCTATGCGGCATCAAGGTGATTGGAAACACTCTTTTGAGCGTTCGCGCCAAGAGCGAAACCGACGAGGCGGAGGCTCACCGAGAAGGACTTCTACGGAAGCTATATGCACTCGGCCAATCTGATTCGAAACGGTTGAAGCTGACCGAACACCGAACGAGTCGGCCAGCAGGAACGGTTACTGTCGGTTGATCGCCCCAGTCGATGCCGTTACCGGAACTCGCGAAGCAAGGAATCGCTTTGCATGTCCAAAGAGGGTTTGCAACGTGCCCAGCAAAACGATCGCATCGTCGATCCAACCAACGATCGGCATCACGTCTGGAACCAAATCCACCGGGGAAATCAGGTAGATCGCGCCCATGAGTGCCACCCAGCGCATTGCGACGGGATACTTGGGGTCCCTCCAGGCTTCAATAAGGCGAGTCCATCGGCTCATATGCTGATGGACGCCGTTTCGCCTCCGGGGGTTTCAAGGGATGGGACTTTCCGCGAAACCCTTCCCGTTGAGGGCACTTAGCCTTCAATAAGCTTGACGAACTTGTGCTTTCCAACCTTGAGCACTTTCCCTAGCAGGGCGGCCTTTTCGTGCCGAAACTCCGTGACCTTCTCACCATCCAGGGCAACCGCGCCTGCCGTGATGAGGTCCTTTGCGGCTCCGTTGCTCTTCGCGAGTCCCAAGCCACCAATGAGGGCAGGGAGATTGACCATTCCTTCCACCACCAAATCGGCGGGAAGAATCACTTCTTCCGCATCCACGGGCTGAACCTTCTTGGAGAACGTCTCGATGAAGTAGCGCTCCGCCGCGTCGGCGTCTTCTACCGAGTGGTAGAGGGCGACAATCTCCTTTGCCAACCGAACCTTTGCGTCGCGAGGATTCTTGCCTTCGCCCAGCAGTGCGGCAACCTCTTCCATAGGAACGTCTGTGCAAAGCTCAAACCAGTTGGCAATGATCTCGTCTGGGATCGACATCGTCTTCCCAAACATGTCGTTGGGGGTGTCGGTGATGGAGATGTAGTTGCCCAGCGACTGAGACATCTTCTCTTTGCCGTCCGTTCCAACCAGCAACGGACAAAGGACTACCGCCTGAGCGGGCTTGCCGTACTGCTCCATGAGCGTTCGACCCACCAAGTTGTTGAACTTCTGGTCGTTGCCACCAATCTCGACGTCGCTATCGATTTCCACCGAGTCCAAACCCTGGCAAAGCGGGTACAGAATCTCGTGCATCGCGATCGGTCGGTTCTCACCAAGTCGCTTGGTAAAGTCGTCCCGCTCGAGGATTCGGGCGACGGTGTAGCGCGAGCAGAGCATGATGACGTCTTGGAAGGACATCTTGCCTAGCCAGTCCGCATTGAAATAGATGACCGTTTTTTCGGGATCCAAGATGCGATAGAACTGCTTGGTGACTGCCTCGACGTTCTCGAGAACATCTTCGCGAGTGAGTTGCTTCCGGGTTTTGCTTTTGCCGGAAGGGTCGCCGATTTGGGCGGTAAAGTCGCCGATGATGAGGCAAGCGGTGTGCCCTAGCTTTTGAAAGTCCCGCAGCTTTCTCAACACGACCGCCCAACCGAGGGTCACGTCCTTCGCCGTTGGGTCGACGCCGAGCTTGACCCGTAGCGTTTGCCCCTTCTTGATGCGATCGACGATATCGGCCTCACCGATCACCTCGGTGGTTCCTCGTCGGATGATTTTCAGTTGTTCGTCGATCG
>CAZAVC010000252.1:0-4114 GCA_964488265.1 uncultured Fimbriimonas sp. | reverse complement strand
CGTTGGACGCGGAGAATCTCGAGTCTCTCGCCGCCTATCCGTTCCCACTTTTGAACAAGCGGGGCGAGCAGGAGACCCGTCGATTCCGCACCGTCATCCTAGAAAACGACTACCTGCGAGCCACCTTTGTCCCCGCTCTCGGAGGGCGATTGCTCTCGCTCTTCGACAAGCGGGTTTCGCGTGAGGTGCTGAAGCCGGACTCCGAGTTTGTGCTGGAAGAGGTCTACACCAGAAACGCCGGGAACCGAGAAGGGCTCTTCCTGGATTGGTCGGAAAGTGAGCGCTATAACCTTCTGGGCAACGTCGATTATCGCCCGGTTCCTCCTTCGGCCGATGACGACCCCGCAGCCGCCTGGTTTGCCGAGGTGTTTGCGCCGGATGAAAAGTTTGGTCGCCTGTCTCTGGCTTGGTGCGTGGGTGTGGCCCCTCTCTTTGCCGCGTTGGAGTGGGAGGTTCGAATCGGGAACCGGGCTCGGGGAACAACGATTGCTCACCCGGCGATTGCTCTTGGGATCGAGGTCGGTTCCTCGGCGGACGTTCAATCCCCAGACGGCTTCGCGGGTACCTGTCTCCGATTGCCGGAGGGTGGACTCGGCATTCTGTTTGAAGAGGGGGAGTTGGAAGATGGATACGATCAATTCTTCATGTGGAGCATCCGAAGGAACAGTGGTCTTAAAGGGTTAGCTTCAAGACAGCAGGACCGCTTCCGTGTCACCTTCATTCCTTACTCATTCGCGCCAAGCGAGCCCGAGATCCCAACCGGAACGGTCGAGACGATTTCTGTTTCGGAAAGCGGTGTTGCCCGAATGCGAGGGTCGGTGTTCTGCTTCCATGCGACCAAACCCATCCTTGGAGCAAAGTTGGAAGTGTTGACCGAAGACGGCAGCTTTGCCGCGCCGGTTGATTTCCACCCCGAAAAGCCCGCGACGGTCGCGCTAGATGGCGTCCCTGGTCGTATCAACACCGTTGCCCTGGTTTCCAGTACCAACCATGTTCTCTGCACGCTCAAGCTAGTGCCTCATGAGTTCAATCAGGTGCCGATTGGCGGAGACGATGAAGCGGAGGAAGGCACCGATCTCGGTCAGGCTTACGGGTATGAATCCGATCTCGTGGAAGATGAGTCGGATGCTGAGGGTCCCATCTTTTTCTCGGAGTCGGAAGAGGACGACGACGAAGAAGACCCGTATGAAGACTTTCCGCTCGCGATTGCCAATGTCAACGGCGCTCCAGAAGCCGACGATCCTCTAGGGTATCGGTTTGGTAACTTCGTTGAAATCGACTGGGCTACCCGAGCGACTTCCGCGCTCCGGGCCGATCTGGGCGTGTTCACTCGCCGAGTCCCCGCCGCCATCGAACTCGCTATCCGGGCGGCCATCGCCACCGACTACGCCAGAGCCGATGCCCTTTTGGATCAGGTGCTCACCTGGAACGGAGACGACCCCCTCGCCTGGTGGCAAAAGGCCGTCGTAAGAAGGCTGGGTTCGCTTCAAGAAGAGGGCGAGGAGGACGTGGCAAGGATGAATGCTCACTTCCTTTCACCTCTTGAGCCCGCTCTGCGAGCCGAGGCTTTCCTTTCGATGGAGCAGACCCACGGCAAAGACCCTCACCCGCTGGTCGAACCGCTCACGGACAACCCTGAGAACCTGGTAGAGGTCGCCTGCCTTTACATCGAGCATGGGTTCTATGTGGATGCGGGAAGGTGGATCGACGAGGCGCTTCGGCACAAAGACCTCGCGGTTCTGCACTACCTGCAGGCTTTCCTATTCCTCACTCAAAGTCAAATGAAAGCTCAGGCCGCCGAGCATCTTAGCCGAGCCGCGAAGGCTCAAGAGACCCCGCTCCCATGGCGACCCATCGAGCGAAAAGCCATTCAAGCTCTCGTCGAGGCATTCCCCGCAGATATCCGTCTGAAACGGCTACAAACGATCCTCGATCAGGTCTTTTCTAGAACCTGATCCGAGGTTCGGAAGTGCATCTTGGCGACCTTTGGCAGCGCCTCGGGGCCGTGCATTGCAACGAGCTTTTTGCCTGGACCGATCACGTTGGTCGCACCCTTGGGAAGCTCCATTCCAAAGTCCTGTCCGAGTCGTTTCAGCTTGTTCAGGAACTCGGCGCGAGCCAGAATGGAAGCCGCCGCAACGGCTAGGTCGGCCTCCGCACGCACACGGCTGACAAACTCTACGCCTTTGCCCTTCTCGAACAGGGCGGCCTTCACAACGTTGCCTCCGGCCGCAAACTGGTCGGAAATCACCCGCTTGGCATCCACCACCTCCAGCACGTTCTCGATCGCGCGGGCATGACCCCAAGCCAGCAATTTGTTCAGGTTTCGAAACTTGAGATAAAGCTCGTTGTACTTCTCAGGACCCATAGCGATGATCGAGTGCGGGCAGTTCGCCTTAATGGTCTGCGCGAGCTTAAGCGCCTGCAGATCGGTGAGCTTTTTTGAGTCCTTAACCCCGTCTAATACAGCAAGATGCTCGGGGCCCACATAGCAAGCGGCAACGACAAGGGGACCGAAAAAGTCGCCCTTGCCGCTTTCATCTACACCGATTCTTCCTTCTTCTGCCATCTCGTCTCGATCCCCTAAAGCCCGTTCGGCTTGAGGGGGATTAGACGGTACCCGCTGGAACACCGGCTTGTTCAACGTTCTTTGCTTCGTCCTCCGGTAGCTCCACGGAAGGCAAAACCGCCTGCTCGCCTGGCATCTCGGCTTCACGGAATCGCTTATCAAGAACCGGAGCCACACCGCTGAGGCCGAATCCGAGTCCCATCACCGCATAGCAAGCTTGAACGCCGAGTCGGTTCAGCAACTGACCACCCATCGCCATCCCCACCGGCTGCACGCCCATCATGATCATGTTCTTGATCGACATCACCCGGCCCCTATAAGAGTCTGGGACCGCCAACTGCATGTAGGTCATCATGGGCAGATCCACAAAAGCAATCGCGATGCCGGCTAGGAAGTTCCATAGGAAGAACAGCCAGAAGTTCTTGCTGAACGCCATGAGGAAAACCATCAACCCGGTACCGCCAATGGCCCCGGCAAATGCCCAACCCGGCTTTTTGATCTTTATTTTCGAGATCAGGAGGCTCGTAAAGAACAACCCGGCAACAAACCCACCTTCAATAAGCGCGAGAGTCTCTGGCTTGCCACCAAACCACCGCTCGTTGGTGGCGATGTACACCACAAAGAACGGAGCGATGAACAGGCTGATTCCGAACTGAGCCAGGATGCTGAGGTAGATCACCCGATCGGTTCTGGCAAAGCGCAAGCCCGCCTTGATCTCGTCTCTAGTCGATTCGTGCTGCTCGCCCGATTTTTCCGGTTGGATTTCTGGCAAGAGCTTTATGAAGTAGGCCGAGCCGAGGAAGCTCGCCATGTTCACCGTCATCAACGAGATGTAGAACCAGTACGGGTTTAAAACGTACAGACCCGCAAGGATCGCCCCTGAGACGCCCATGCTCGCCAGCCAGATCAGCTGGTCCGTCATCATGCTGTACGCGTTTGCCTGTAGCAGCTTTTCTTGCGGAACGAGCCTCGGTACCGCCGCATTCTTCGCGGGCATGAAGAACGACCGTGCCGTGCTCAGCAAAAAGCCCGTCACGAAGAGGCTCCAAACCGGAGGCGTCTTGCAAACTGCGGTAACGATGATGAATCCCGTAAGGATGATCGCTGCTGCTAGGTCCGACCAGAGCATGATCTTCCGTCGGTCGATCTTGTCCGCCAGGGTTCCCGCATAGGGGCTGAACAGTAGGTAGGGAAGCGTTTCCGCCGCACCCACGTAGCCCACCATCGCGTCCGATCCGGTGACCTTTCGGACCATGAACAGGAATCCAAGGTAGTAGAGCGCGTCTCCAAAACGCGAGATGACCTGACCTAACCAAAGGTCTCTAAACGAGCGAATAGCAAATAAATCTTTAGGAAACATAGGCACCTTGCCCACGATTGATATGGGCAGACCCACGGGTTAGGTGGGCAAAAAAGGGTTTGGGCACCAGACGAGTGAAGGGCCAAAGCGGGCAAATTGCCTCGGGGCCAGATACAGAGGAGATCGTCGGTCGGTGCGAAGCGAGATCCCTTTTCAGCGTTTGAGCAAGGTCATATCAGTCCAAA
>CAZAVC010000251.1:0-4117 GCA_964488265.1 uncultured Fimbriimonas sp. | reverse complement strand
AAGTCTTCTTAAGATGGGCGCGGTATGGAGCACGCAGTGGTGCTCGACACTGGAAATCAAAATCTTGTTTCGGCGAGGATCTTCATTGGCAAGGGCGGCGCCAATCACGGCCAAATTCGCGCTTTCCGTCCCCGATCCCGTAAAGATCACCTCGGCAAAAAGGCAGCCAAGTGCCGTGGAAACTGCCTCCCGTGCAGAGTCAATGGTCTCCTTTGCCGCACGACCCTCGGTATGCAGACTTGAAGGATTCCCAAAACGCTCCGCCGCTTGGCGCATCGCCTTTTTGGCTGAATCGCGCAGCGGTGTGGTTGCCGCATGATCAAGATAGATGCGGTTACCAGACATCAGATCAGCTTCCGAAAAGCACTCGGCGGGAGATAGGTCGCGGCGTATCGGAGCAAACTCTTCGCTCGACCCGGCATGAGATGAAGGCTCGCCCGATAAGCTTCACGCGCTTCTCGCGGGGAACCATTCAGCATCCTCACCGTGCCGAGAGTCGCCCAGCAGTGCGCCCTTGCCTGTTTCGTGCGCTCGGCGGGAAACCGGTTGCCCAGGTCTTCCAAGCGAGGAAGCATCCATTCGCGAAGTTTTTGATCGTCCCGCCAGATCTTCTCCAACTTGTGCGAGGCATTTGCGCCGTGAACGCGATAGTAGGTGAGGTCTTCGTTGATGCAACCCACCTTCCACTCCTCCGCAATCCGGAACCACATCTCCCAGTCGCCCGAGCCGAAGTAGTCCTCGTTGAAGCCACCCAGATTCTCGAAGCACTCCCGTCTGGCCAGCGCCGCCGAAGCGATAATTTTGTTCTCGTAAACCAGGTCCAGCAGAACATCGCCCGTTTCGAATCTCGGGAAGGAAAAGCCTAGCGGCTTCCCTTCAAAAATCTGACTCTTGCCGTCAATGAACTTCCCTTCTGTATGGACCAGGCCCACTTCTGCGTGGGAGTCGAGCAGCGCGACCTGTTTCTCAAGTTTCTTTGGGAGCCAGACATCGTCATCGTTCAGAACGGCGATGAGTTCACCGGATGCCCTTTGCAACCCAACGTTAAGCGTGCCGTAAGTCCCTAGGTTCTTCTCGTTGAAAACCGTCTCAAGGTCGCTTTGCTCGGCTAACCACTCTCGTGTTCCATCCGAGGAACCATCGTCCAAGGCGATGATCTCGTAGTCCTTGAATGTTTGCGACCGGATGCCCTCCACCGCTTCTTCGATGTAAGCGCGATGGTTATAGCAGGTGAGAAGGATGCTGACGCGTGGCATTACGGACGTCGCACCTCTATGTACCAGTCCACGATATCCAGGTCTGGGTCCACGCAGTCGATCTCACTCGGCGTACCACTGGTTGGCTCTAGCAGGCTAAAACGTGAGTTATCGTAGATGCCGCTGGTGGCGAGCGGAATGCGGACAAAAGAGTTCAACTCAGAGATGAGGCGATTGTCGCCGAGCGAGTCGAAAACCCGTCCTGAACCCGTGCTCTGCGAGATTCGGTTCATGGTGAGGAAGTTCACTTGAAGCGCCTGTAGATTAGCCCCCGCCGTCGCCGAGTTACCCGCCAATTGGTCGACCGTCAGTTCAAATTGCAGAGTCCTTCCGCCGGGTGTGACATCCACTTGCGTGATCGGGATGCCCACTTCTCGCCAGACAGTGAGGTCGGGTTGCGTGAACTGATAGAGGATGTAGGCGCGCGATTGAAGAGGATCCCACCGCACGTAGTAGTCCGGCGCACCTGCGACAAAACCGTTCGCTGCAGGGTAGTTCACCACCGGGACCGGACCGTTCACGTCTGGGTTAGGGTCGGTAGAGGTCCGGATCGCAACGATGTAAACGTAGTCGGAGCGAATCTCTCGCGAGACATCGAAACGAAAAATCACGCGTGTGGCATCGGTTTGAGCCACATCGGGAAACTTTGCGCAGCCGGACAGGCCCACGCCCAGCGCGGTGACACCCAAAAGCGTAAACGAACTTAAACGACTCCGTCGGTCCAATAGAGCAACCTGTGACAGGATTCGCAGGTCCCGATCCCGTCGTTCTTTAGCGTATCCAACGTCTTCTCCGGAACGCGCGTTCCGCACTCGTTACATGTGTTGGTTTTCAAAACCTCGGACATTCCCGTCTGATACTTTGCCCGAATGGCTTCGTAACGAGCCAAGAGAGAAGGATTGATGACCTTCACTAGTTCTGGACGTTTGGCTCCAAGCGCCCGGTACCGTGTTTCCAACTGCGTTTTTTCTTCGGCAGCGCGGACTTTCCAAGCGTCTAGGGCCTTCTTCTTCTCTCGAAAAATGGACTCTGCAGCTTTGGATGCCGCCTCAAGCGGGGGCAACCGCTCCATCAATTCCAGCATGCGATCCTCGTTTTGGGATTTCCGCAGCTTCAAGGATTGAATGTCTTTCTCGAGAGCATCGACTTCGCGCGGGCTCACTACCTTTCCACCGTAGAGAAGGTCCGAATCTTTTTTGGACTTTGCGTCGATCGCTTGGTTTTGGATTTCGAGCTCTTTGACTTCGTCGGCGAGCACCTTGAAGGCGCCATGTTCGACGTCGTAGATCTTCTTCGCTGCTTCTGCCTGGGCTAGGAGTTCTCGCCCCTCCACCATTGCCGCCGCATGCTTTTTGATCTCCAGCATCTCACCGTCGAGTTCATGGAGTTTATGGAGCCGAATGAGTTCAAGCGATGCCACGATTTAAGCGTAGCAGATTCAACTTGCGTTAAGGGGACCCACAAAAGTGTCTCGCGAAACATACCCCCCAGGGGATAAACATCGATTCGATAAAGAACGGGGCACTCAAAACCAAACACTCCGAAACCTTGGCGGAGGAAAAAGGAATCGCGAAAAGGGGCAGAAAAAGGGTCCGCACGTAAACGCAAGCTAAGACGATATCTTGCCAGAGGGCCCTTGCCGATCCATCAACCGAGTCGCGACAATACGTTCCCGGTACTCGTTGAACACACAAATCGAGCGAAGACCAATCGTTTGGGCGGTCGTAAACGTCGATTCAAAAGAGTGTGGATTCACTTTGCCGTCTTTGCAACGCGCGTTTGATTCGTCGAATCTTGCACAATCCCTACAGTCCACCGGAGGCCTCGTAAAAATGATAGCCGTTTGTCTACTCGTTTCCAATATGATTCCTCAAGAGACCTCGATCAGTTTCGACAAAAAGGCGCGGTCGTTTGTGGTGAAGGTTGGAAAAGAGACCCGCGTCGCGAAAGTACAGCCCGCCCCGCCAGAACCAATCCCCGCCCTCGTTTTTCGTAAAGATGATCGGTGGGTGGTATGGGATGATCGGGGTCTTGTGATTCGAGTGGGTGACAAAGTCACCACCACCAAGCTCGACCCAGTTGTCGACGATGCCACTCTGTTCACCTCGAAGCAGAAGGCTGAAAACGGAAAGCTGATCAAAGAGGGCAAACGAAAAAAGCAAGCCGCTTCTTTAAGCGGAGCGGTGCGAATTGGATCGACCGTCTTTCTCCTTCCGCGCTGGGTAGACAACACCGGACAAACCTGGCTGGAAGCCATGGTAAAGGTCGATTTCTCCGACCCCGAACCGCGCCCCAAGGTCCTTGGGAAGTTTAACGGCAACACCCGGGCAACCAAAAACATCGACAACGAAGTTTTCGTGGTTGATGATCGCCCTGCCGCAATCGTCACTCAGGGAGACACCTGGGGGGTTTCGAGCCTAGACCCGAAATCCGGAGACATCGTCTATTCCGTTTTTGGGAGCAACTTAGTCGAGTACCGGTCGTCTGGCCTCTTCCTAGAAAAGACGTCGTATAAAACCACCCTCTTTGGAGAAGTCGATCCAAAAACGGGCCGAAGAAGGATTCTCTACGAAACGAAGTCGACGAATTATGAGCTCACCCCGACACTCCCCGTGCTAGCGCGATTTGACCCAAAGTCAACCGTGTTTCATCATCTTGAAACCGGAGCCGAAGTATCTCTGCCCGGTAAGCAAGGCTTCCGCGAAGCGGGAGACTGGCTGGTTGCCTGGAAAACCGATAATGGTCGAACCCGGGTGAACGTTTACAAGCCAGAGACCTGGACACTGCATAAGTATAAATAATAAAATAAAACATTCGGAAGGGTAGGACATAAAAAAAAAAAAAATCACAATTTAAGTAGG
>CAZAVC010000250.1:0-4138 GCA_964488265.1 uncultured Fimbriimonas sp. | reverse complement strand
CTTGGTGCCTTACCGGTTGCTCAACTGCGCGTTGTCCGCGTGCTGAACGAAGGTTCGAAAACGGTGTCCGAACTTGCTGCTGAACTCCAAATGTCGGTGAGTGCGGTGACGCACGTTCTTGGCCGGCTGGAAGAGAAGGGAATTGTGATTCGTCAGGTTGCGGGGGACGATCGGCGTCGCCGCGTCTTAGACCTATCCGGTGGGGCGCGCGAAGCGTTCAACGAACGCAAATCTTGCCGAGTGAAACGTCTTTCAGAAATAGCCGAAGGTGAGCACCGCGAACTTTTTGATCGGCTGACCCAGGTTCTCGCTGAGCTTGATCATGTCCTGGCAGACTCTCCCACTCGTCCCCCGGAAGAAAGTTAAGACTCTAAGGGTCTCTGTTAAGGGACGCCTAAGATTGTTCGGCAACGTTGGCGGTTTTGGATCGCCGGCGGCAACCGGGGCGTACTGTGTTATGAATGGTGGACCTAACCGGCGATATTGTTGCGCGTCTTGAGGCCGTGGAACCCGCGCGGGAGTGTCCTTTTCCGTCCGGACTCCGGATCGAAACGCAAACCTGGCTCCATGGCGTTTTGGCGTTGCTTTTCCCGCACTTTGCAAGTGTGGATCGTAGTGTAGAGGACCGTTTGGAGGAGGGGATTGCCCGCCTTGGTTCAATTGTGGATTCCGTCACGGAGTGCCATAAGGCTCGTACGCGTATCGGGACTTTTTGGGAGAGGATTCCCGATATTAAAGCCGAGCTTTTGGAAGATGCAGAGGCCATCCATTTCGGAGACCCCGCTTCTAGTGGGATCGACGAAGTGATCCTCACGTATCCGGGCTTTTATGGCATTGCCGCATACCGGATTGCTCACGAGCTACATGAACTCGGGTTGCCTTTGATTCCTCGACTCGTGACCGAGATCGCCCATTCCCAAACCGGAATTGATCTCCATCCCGCAGCTTCGATTGGCCGCAGGTTCTGCATCGATCATGGGACTGGGATTGTGGTTGGTGCAACAACCGTTATCGGGAATGGCGTCAAGTTATATCAGGGGGTCACACTCGGCGCACTAACCGTTCATCGCGAACTTGCGACCACGAAACGGCACCCGACCATTGAGGACAACGTGGTGATCTACGCCAACGCAACCATTCTCGGAGGGGAAACCGTCATCGGTCACGACAGCGTGATCGGCGGAAACGCTTGGATCACAGCTTCTGTTCCTCCGTTTTTTCAGTTGAGTCAGGCGAACCAGCCTCGTAGCCGGCAAGATCGCCTTCTGCCGCAAGGTACAGACCTCGAGTTCAACATTTGATCGCACAAAGGAAGTCCACTTTGAAATTTGATAACGTTTTACAAACCATCGGGAGCACCCCTCACGTTCGCCTCAATAAGCTGTTCGGATCAGACGCAAACGTCTATTCCAAACTTGAGCGGGCGAATCCGGGCGGATCTATCAAGGATCGGATCGCACTGGAGATGATCGAGCAAGCGGAGCGAGACGGGCTCTTAAATCCCGATAGCGTGATCATCGAGCCAACCAGCGGCAATACGGGCATTGGTCTTGCGATGGTTGCGGCGGTGAAGGGATACAAGCTCATTCTGGTGATGCCAGAGTCAATGTCCATCGAGCGTCGCCGCCTGATGGCCGCTTACGGGGCTACCTTTGAACTGACCCCGCGCGAAAAGGGCATGAAAGGGGCCATCGAAAAGGCGAACGAACTCGCAGAATCGACTCCCGGAGCATGGATCCCTCAGCAGTTCCAAAACCCTGCGAACATTCAGGCCCACGTGAAGACAACCGTGAAGGAAATCCTCGCCGACTTTCCGGATGGACTCGACGCTATTGTTACAGGCGTTGGGACGGGCGGTCACATAACGGCCGTAGCCGAAGAACTCAAGAAGGTCTGGCCCGCTTTGAAAGTGTTTGCCGTGGAACCGGAAAAATCTCCAGTGCTCTCTGGAGGGGCTCCGTCTCCCCACCGAATTCAAGGCATAGGCGCAGGATTTGTTCCCGCGAACTACCACGCCTCTGCCATCGACGAGGTTGTCCAAGTCGCTGAAGAGGACGCAATTGCTTTTGCCCAGCGCTCGGCGAAGGAGGAAGGAATCTTGATCGGAATCAGCTCGGGAGCTTCTCTGGCAGCCGTTGGGAAAGTTCTCCCCACACTCCCGCCAGGGGTGCGAATATTGACCTTCTGTTACGACACGGGCGAACGCTACCTGTCGATCGAAGGCTTCCTCTAATCCCTTTTTGGTACCTATTTAGAGTTTTGTTAAAAGTAGGCGCAACAAGTATTCGTATGATTGCCGGTTTTAGCAGGTAAGTCCTGCGACCGGCATTTCATTGGATTACGATAAGACCATCGTTATCACGCATTAGCGTGACAACTGCAATGGGGCAATCCAATGAAAGGAAAAATCGCAATCTCTCTCTCGGCACTCGTGCTTACCGGCATTTCTGGCGCTCAGGTTGTTCTGCCAAACAACCCGACCGGTGACCTGTACACCAACGCGGGTGGCTCAAACCTAGGTCAAGCCGTTGGAACCAGCGGCTTCTTCTACAACAACGTCCGAAACGGTGGATCGGTTGGTATCAACACCCAGATTCCACGAAACGGCACAGGCTCGGCATACTTCAAGTCGGAAGACAGTTCGGATAAGGCCGATTTTGAGTTCCTTGCGCTTGGAACAAATGTAGGAGGCAACTACTTTGCCGCCGGTTCCATCGGCAAACTCGGTGACCTGGAAGCGCTTAGCTACTCGTGGTACCGAAAGGGAACCTCTACGACAACCGCTAACTTCCAACCCGCACTTCGAATTCTGGTCGATGCGGACGGTGATCTAAACACGATCACCGACCGTGGTGGAATCGTCTTCGAGATCGCCTACAACGGCGCCGCAACCGCCGTCACCGATACGTGGGTGAACGAGGACATTTTCGCCTATAACAGTGGCGCGGGTGCAAACATGTGGACCTTCGGTGCAGGCATGTCCTTCGCCGAGAATGGCTACGGCGTCAAACTATCTGACTGGCAGAGCGGACTGAACAAGATCGACGGTAACACGGCAGTACTTGGATTCAGCATGGGCGTGGGCTCCGGGTGGGCAAACGGTTTCGAGGGCGCGGTCGACGATCTGTCCTTCAAGTTTGCAGGTCAGAACGCGCAAACGTTCAATTTTGAAGCGGTGCCCGAGCCGGGCACGATGGCGGCTCTGTTCGCGGGTCTTGCCGGAGTTGCCGCTCGACGTAAGCGATCGAAGAAGTAAGTTCCTTACCCTTTCGCTTCTGGAACTCAAAACCCCTCCTTGCCTATAGGGAGGGGTTTTCCTTTTTGAGGGCATAGATCTGAAAGTTTGGGGCTCGAACTTCCTCCGCATACCAAGGATGGTCTTGCGGAGGGAGTGGCTCGATAAATCGATCAAGAACAAAGCCGATCTTAAAGAAGGCAGAAAGAGTCTCGCTGAGCGGGCGGTGGAAGTTGATGATCTCGATCCCTTTCCAACACAGGCGCATCGACTTGCGATCCATGTAGTCGTCGACCGGCCGATACAGCCGATTACCTGCCGAGTCTTTCACCCAGCCCTCGGTACTGCTGCACATGTTCGAGATGGCCACTATCACGCAGCGTCCGCCGGGCCTCACCACTCGAGCAATTTCGGCGATCACGGCATCCTGGTCTTCGATATCCAGCAGCGAGAGGTAGCACAGCGCCAGATCAACCGACCCGGTATCGCTGGGCAGTTTTTCGCCTACGGCGACGTGATAGTTGCCATCCGGATGAAGTTCCTTTGCGCGATCAATAAACGCCTCGACTGGGTCGATTCCGATGACGGAAGCGCCTTGAGAGGCAAGGAATCTAGAATAGCGACCCTCTCCGCAACCTATGTCGACGACCCGCAATCCGACCAAACCCGTCGACCCATAGAGATCCTCCCAAAGTCGAACAAGTGCCGGGTCGAGAATGATCTTTCTGGACTGATCTCCAGCATCACCTTGACCTTCGATCCAGGCTTCGGCCGATTTTCGCCAGAGATCGATGGTCTCGCTTGTCCGTTCCATTTCGGAGAGGATAGCGGAAGGATCACAGGGGCTAGGGCTTTGGTCCCTGAGGTTTTTCGTCGGTGTCTGCAGACCCGACAGCGCCCTTT
>CAZAVC010000249.1:0-4146 GCA_964488265.1 uncultured Fimbriimonas sp. | reverse complement strand
GAGCGTTAAAACTACACGAAGCGATGACAATGCGACGATTACCCGCCCTCACAATAGCGTTTTTCGGTCTGGTGGCAGGCTCGGTCGCGCTTGTTCCCTCGCTGAGTAAGTTCAGTCGGTCGATGCAGCAAACAACTGCCGCCCCGACACGATCTTTCCTTGGCCTGTATTTAAAGGTGCCACCCGCAGACCTGGTGAAGGTCGGCTATACCGAGGTCACTACCGAACCCGCCGAGATCAACGGCAAGCCAGGCACGAGGTCGCGGTCCAAGAGCCGAATCAAGATCGATCTCCTAGGCCAGAACGTCGAACAGAACGTCGACTCGATGACGGAAGCGGTGAATGGACGCCCTGTTCGCATGACATCACGAGTCGAGAGCGCAGGTCGGTATCAAACCTTGGAGGCCGTCTTTGGCGACAAGAAGGTCAAGATCGCTACCGATAACAACGGCTCCAAGCGCACCGAAGAGCTCGACATCCCTACCGAAGGGACCATTGTCGATGACCCGCTCAACGAGTTCGTCACCAAGAAGGTGGACCCTGGAACTGTCAAGACCTTCTGGATTCTTGATCCGACAACCGCTTCCTTCGTTAAGAACACTGTGTCGGTCCTGGGCATTCAAGACGTTGAAGTGCGCGGGAAAATGGTGCGTGCAAACGCCCTGAAGATCGACGATCCGCGCATGATCATGACCGCCTACATTTCCGACGCCGGTGAGATGGTCAAGGCGTCCACCGCCATGGGCTTTGAGATGTGGCCGATCACCGAGGAAGAGGCGCTAGCCAAATCGGAAAACACCAAGCAGCCCGATCTGGCCGATCTAACTAGTATCAAGACCACTCCCGTTCTGAAGAACCCCGCCGACCTTCTTAAACTGAAGATGCGGCTGACGGTGAAGGACCTCAAAAACATCCCTTCAGACGATTTTCAGAGCGCAAAGAAGGATGGCAACAACTGGATTATCGACGTCCATCCGCAGCTGTACGACAAAGCGAAGTCCATTTCCATCGCCAAAGCCGGTGCGCAGAAAAAGGAGTGGACCAAGTCTTCGCTGAACATTCCAAGCGATTCGAAAAGATTTCGGGACCTTGCGAAGAAGATTATCGGCAAGCGAACCGATGTCAAAACCGCTTCAGCCGCGCTTCGAGGATATGTCTACAACACCATGAACCCGAACGCCGGTATAGGTGTGCTTCGAGACGCAAACGAAGTCCTGGACTCTAGAGAGGGTGTCTGCCGAGACTACGCCATCCTTATGGCGACTCTCTGCCGAGCGGCCGGAATCCCGACAAGATTGGTAAGCGGGTTGGTGAACTGGGACGGCCCTTTCTACTATCACGCCTGGGTGGAAGTATGGACGGGGTACACCTGGCTACCCTTCGATGCCACCTATCTGAAGAATCAAGTGTCGGCCGCTCATGTTAAACTAGCACAAGGGAACGTCGATTCGGCCTTTACCTTCACCGTACTGGGTGGAGCGACGATCGATGTTTTAGGACAAACCCGAGCTAAGAAATAGTTCGAACTGGAGACGAGATCATGGATGACGACCGTACCGAAGATTCGATTATCCCTTCCGATTACGAGGAAGCGGATGAACGATCGCTTTCCCGCGATCTACGCGCTCCTGTAAAGCCTGCCGGCAATCGGCAAGGGCCTACGGAGCTAGGTGCCTCAAACACCCGCTTCCAGTGGGCGGTTACGCTTATTTTCGCAACCGCTCTCGGTGCTCTCTTTGCTCAAGAGGGTCCGAAGATCGTCACGGATACGGCTCGGAACATCACCAAGAACGAGAACATCACCGGACCTATCGACATCTGGGTTCGAGTTCCCTACTTCCTGCTTGGAACCATTGTTGGCAGCTTTGTTGCCAGCCTTCTCATTCGCTATTTCCAAAGCCTTGGAGAGAAATGGCGAGAAACCGAACCCGGCGAGCGGATCACGCTCATGCTTGGCGCGGTGGTTGGTTTGTTGGTGGCGGTTACAAGCATCAACATTTTCACCGCCTTCATCAGCGACAAGCCGGTCATTGCCTTGCTCGTGTTCGGCATCTGGGTCGGTAGCTCGGCGGCCCTCATCTACGCCATGGAGACCATGCAAGAGGTTCTCCCTTGGTACAAGAATCGAGGTCCGGTGAAGCGCACCGGAATGAAAATTCTCGACACGAACGTCATTATCGACGGTCGCATCTACGACGTTGCTCGAACCGGATTTATTGAGGGTCAGCTTTACGTTCCCGGGTTTGTTCTGGAAGAGCTTCAGTACATTGCCGACAGTCATGACCCGCTGCGACGTCAACGCGGGAAGCGCGGACTGGAAGTTTTGCGACACCTTCAAGCAGATTTCGAGATGGAAGTGCGCATCCACGACCACCTCGCCCCCGATGCCCAAGACGGCGTGGACTCGCGACTCGTTCGACTCGCCAAAGCGGTGGGTGGAGACTTGGTCACCAACGATCACAACCTGAACCGTGTTGCCACCTTGCAAGACGTTCGCGTGCTGAACTTGAACGATCTCTCGCTTTCGCTCCGACCGAATGTGCTCCCGCAAGAAAAACTTGCCCTCACCATTGTCCGCGAGGGCAACCAGATTGGACAAGGGATTGGCTACCTTGACGACGGCACTATGGTGGTCGTCGAGAACGGTCAAAAGTTTGTCGGACAGTTCCACGAAGTGGTGGTGACTCAGGTGATCCAAACCGAACGGGGCAAGTTGATTTTTGCCGAGATTGAAGGCGAAGAAAAGCCGAATCGAAAGTCTGGACCCAGGCGAGGATCGTATTGAGGGTCGCCGCCGCGATTTTGGCGGCGGGTTCGGCTCAACGGTTCGGTCGAGACAAAACCACGCTTCCTATCGACGAAAAGCCCGTTTGGCTCTGGTCGTTTGAAGTGTTTTCTCAGATCGATGCCATCGATTCTGTTTACGTCGTTGTCTCTGAGGGGAATCGAATGGCCGTCGCGAACCAGATTGGTTCGGACGCGGTCATACTCGGCGGGAATTCTCGCCAAGAAAGCACCCACCATGCCGTCAATCGGGCAAAGGTAGATGGCTTCGATGCAATCCTTCTTCACGATGCGGCAAGGCCCTTTGTCACTCCGGAAGTTATCAACCGCGTCTTGGCAGGTCTCGCGGGCGGCAAAAGCTGCGCCCCGGCGGTTCCCCTTTCCGATACCGTGAAACGAGTCGCTCCCCATGGAGACTTTGAGCAAGTGAGCGATACTCCGGCGCGCTCAACGCTTCGAGCGGTCCAAACCCCGCAGGGAGTTCTGGTGAACGACTATCTCGCCGCGATCGCCCACGATTCCACCGAGGGAACGGACGACCTCAGCGTTCTGGAGCGAGCAGGCTTCCCCACTTTCCTTGTCGCCGGAGACCCGGCTAACTTCAAGCTCACCACGCCTGCAGACCTTCAAAGGCTTTCCCAGCGTGCAACATCCTCTATGATTCGAACAGGATTCGGCTACGACGTTCATCGGTTCTCGGACGACCCCGCCCGGACCCTCTACTTAGGCGGACTCGCCTTTGCGGGTGAGCAAGCGCTCGATGGTCACTCCGATGCGGACGTGATCCTTCATGCCCTTACCGACGCCATTTTGGGTGCACTCGCATTAGGCGATATTGGTCAGCACTTTCCTAACACCGACCCTCAATGGGCAGGCGCTTCCAGCGACCGGTTTCTCGTGCACGCTTGCAAGCTCATGACCCAAAAAGGTTGGTCGATCTCGAATCTAGACATCGCTGTGGTCGCGGAGAAGCCGAAGATCATGAAGCGGGCCGAGGAGATGCGGACCCGTATCGCCGAACTCTGCAGCATTGAAGCCGACCAAGTCTCGGTGAAGGCGACCACGAACGAGAAAATGGGCTTTGTGGGTCGAGAAGAGGGGATCGCCGCCACTGCGGTCGCCACCCTTTTCAAGAACCCTTAAGGGACGCCCGCAAACGCGAGCACCCGGATCGACTTCGCCCCGGCTCGGCGCAAAACCTTTGCGCATTCGGAGACGGTGGAACCGGTGGTGCAAACATCATCGACAATCACGATTTCTCTGCCCGCTACTTCTCCGTTGGCTCCGAAGGCTCCGCGAATGTTCTCCGATCGTAGAGCTTTATCCAATGCCGCCTGGGGCACCGTTTTTCGCGTCCGGACC
>CAZAVC010000248.1:0-4155 GCA_964488265.1 uncultured Fimbriimonas sp. | reverse complement strand
ACCACGGATACCGATGCCTATTTACGAATACGAACCTGATGATCGCATTTGTTATATGTGCGACGGTCGCGTCGAAGTCATCCAGAGCATCAACGATGAACCTCTGAAACTTTGCCCTTATTGCGGGTTGGATGTGAAAAAGATAGTCAGCCGAGCGACCTTTCAGCTTGCGGTCGACACCGGAGAAGATAAAGCGGCAAAGCTCGGCTTTACGAAGTACAAGCGAGCGGAAAAGGGCGTGTGGGAGAAAGTCGGCGGGGAAGGTGCCGACTACCTCGTGGGAAGCAAAGAGGACATGAAGGCGATCGAGGAAGAAAAGAAGCCTCGAAAGATCTTGGATCTCGATAAACCCACGGAGTGAGCACGGCTTCCTCCGATCTGGAACCCGGTAAAGTGAGCCATGCTGGCAACCACGGTTTTCGCGTTGGCTCTTTTTGCCGCCGAATCTTTCGTCGCTCCCGGTGCCTCTGTGGTGAAGGAACCCGGTGAATACATCTTCACTGAAGGACCGCTGATGCTCAAAGACGGCAGGGTGATCTTTAGTGACATCCCGGCGAACAAGATTTACAGTCTCAAAGACGGAAAGGTCTCCGTTTTTCGAGAGCCGAGTGATAACGCAAACGGCAATTTCCTCGATGGTGCTGGAAACGTGATCACCTGCGAGCACGGGAGCCGCAAGGTAACTCGCACGGATTCCTCCGGCAAAGTCTCTGTCGTCGTCGACCAATTTGAGGGCAAGAAGCTAAACAGTCCAAACGACGTTTACGTTTCAAAGAGGGGACGCATCTACTTCACCGATCCTCCCTACGGAATTCGACCAAACCAGCAAGAGCAAGCGGCAAACGGGGTTTACGTTCTTGTCGGCGATAAGCTCAGTCTGTTGGCGAAGGATTTCAACCGCCCCAACGGGATTGTGCTTTCGCCGAACGAAAAGGTCCTCTACGTAGCGGACTCGGCAAAGGGGCACATTCGCAGCTTTAACGTGCAGCCGGACGGGACGGTGGATGAGGGCAAAGTCTTTGTGGAAACACCCGGTCCAGACGGGATCCGTGTCGACTCGGCGGGAAGAGTCTGGTCGGCGAGTTCCAACGGAGTGAACGTGATATCTCCAGAGGGTCAGATTCTTGAAGTCATCAAGTTCCCAGAGACTCCTTCAAACCTATGCTTCTCTCGCGATGGGAAAACGCTGTACGTCACTGCTCGAAAGGGACTCTACTCTTTGAAGGTGACCGTAAAAGGGATCGCTCCCTAAACCCAATCTCGACCAGGCAGGGGGCCTCGATCAGTCCAGACCGAGGCTCTCTTCGAATCCGCACATCACGTTCATCATGTGAAGCGCCCCTTTGGGACCGCACCTGCCGTTCTTATCAGCCATCACCATGATCGAGAGCAGCCCTTCGCCCTCACCAAGCGTCAGCCTAAGGCGGTAGACAATCTCGTTTTTGCCCCTTACTAGGTCCGGAGTCCAGTCGGAAGTTTCGTCCCGTCGAATGTAGAGTGCCTTCTGGTAGCGCTCCTCGTAAATATCGTCGAGTTCGTCCCAGTCATCCGGCTGCGAAACCTTAGCCAGGCAGGTTAGGGCGTAAACCTCGCCCATATCGTCTGGCACGGCGGCTAGAGTGACTCCTTCCCTCCAGGCGATAGATTCTAAAGCACTTTCAATCGCGTTCGCGACGATCGGCGCGTTCGTGAGGACAGATGGCGCCTCAAGGACGAGTCCAGAAAGGGCTACGGGTCCGAACGCCGCCAGTAAGAGAGTTGACGCTTCATCAGGAACCCATGCGTGATCAGCGCAAACCAACGGGTTGTTATCCATGAGTTCCACAAGCCCACCAATCGTGGGGAGGGAACCGGAGTCAGAAGCGATCGAGACGGATCGGGATCGATTGGTGACGAACTCCAGGACCTCGCCCGTCTGAACCGTTTGACAGTCAACACCAGGGTGGGTTTGGAGGGCCCGTAAAAGGCCCTTTGGAAACTGAAGGATCTTCGTTGTCACGTTTTACTTTCGGCGAACCGTCACTTTGGTGCCGACCTTGCTCATGTTTTGACCTTGTTTCGCGAGCGCTTCTCGTTGCTCCTTGGTCAAGTTCACGGTGAGCGTAAGGTCAGACGAGACAACGATTCCGTCTGCAACGGACATGTACTGCTTTCCGGATCCCTGCATCGACATCATGCCGCTCAGTACCATTCGAACATCAAAGGCGGCTACTTGCTTTCCGCCAACGTTTTGAATCCCTCGGAAGATGTAAGTGACGTCGGCGTTTCCACCGGGAGCACCCCCGCCACCCATACTCGTCTGAGTACGGTAAGCCTCGCCTGGCTTAAGCGGCTTGGAGGGGATGATGAACGCGTTGGAGGCGGGTCCTGCCGTCCCATCAAGTTGGCCGTTCGGTTTGACGTTGAGAACCGATTTTTGTGGCTTGCCATTCCCCATCGGGCTGGTGGATTCGATCTCGACCTTTGCGATTCCATTCTTGACGTCTAGAACATGGAATTTCACGGGGAGGTTCATCTTCATCGGCGGCTGGCCAGGTGACATCGAGACCTCGCTCACGGTTTCAAGAGTGAACTTCATGCCCTTTTTCAGGCCAAGTCGAAAGACATATCGATCGCCTTGCTTGGTGATTTGAGCGTGAGTGGAAGCAAATGCGGCTCCCAGTGAAATGAGGGCTACGCCAAGAGTGAAGATAGAGGTTTTCATGCGTTCAGGGTTTCCAGAATTTGTTCAGCGGAGTAATGGTCGTAGCCGTACTGGTCGGCAACTGCTTTGAGCGTTACCTTTCCATTGGCGATGTTGAGTCCCTTACGGAGAGCCTCATCTGTGGTGAGAGCCGAAAGACCCTTGTTTGCTAATCGGACAACGTAGGGCAACGTCGCGTTGGTCAAAGCGTAGGTGCTCGTATTAGCGACCGCTCCAGGCATGTTCGCCACCGCGTAGTGAAGAATTCCATCGACGGTGTAGACAGGGTTCTTGTGCGTAGTCGGGTGGGTTGTTTCGAAGCATCCCCCTTGGTCCACGCAAACGTCCACAATCACCGAACCAGGTTTCATCAAACCGAGCATCTCACGCGACACGAGGACAGGTGCCCTTGATCCGGTGAGATACACGGCCCCAATCAGCAAGTCCACCAGAGGAAGGATTTGCCGAATCGTTGCTGGATTTGAGTGCAAAGTAATGACGTTGTCTCCGTAAACGTCGTTGATGTAGCGAAGGCGCTCCAAGTTGACATCCAGAACGTAAACCAACGCTCCAAATCCCGCCGCAACCCGGGTCGCGTTCATTCCAACAACGCCTGCTCCAATAACCGCAACGGTAGCGGGATGAGTTCCCGGAACGCCGCTCATGAGGACGCCACGGCCACCCATCGGTCTTTCCAAGAATTTGGCGCCCTGTTGAATGCTCAACCTTCCGGCGACCTCGCTCATCGGCGTTAGGAGTGGCAGCGATCCGTTTGGTAACTGCACCGTCTCGTAGGCGATGCAATAGGCGCTGGATTTGACCATTGCGTGCATCAAATCTTCGTCTGCGGCAAGGTGGAAGTAGGTGAAGAGGAGTTGGTTTGGCTGAATGCGCGAATACTCGCTCTCTTGGGGCTCTTTGACCTTCACGATCATGTCCGCCTTGGCCCAGACCGTATCCACGTCTACGATGGCTGCACCCGCGTCTCGGTACATCTGGTCGGTCAAGTAGGTTCCTTCACCCGCATTCGATTCGACCAAGACGGTATGCCCGTGCTCGCGGAGCGTCATAACCCCGGCGGGGGTAAGGGCGACGCGATATTCATCTTCTTTGACTTCTCGAGGGACTCCAACAACCATCTGATTTCCTTGAGCGGTAAACGGAGGAACCGCGCTTCGTAGATGGCTCTACGAGAATCACAACACCTCTAATCGCCTTAAAAGTTTACCGGGCTGGTGCGGATCTCATCGGGTTCCCTCCATGATTGGCGATAATGTATCCGCATGACAGCGGCGCTCCTTTTGGCGACCACCCTCCTAGCAGGCGGAACCTCTGAAAGTGGATCAGTGCATCAGGGAGGACAAATCGCTCCTGCCCTTAGAAAGATGCTCCCAAATGGTGCCGTCTGTCTCACCCAAACATTTCCCGGCGCCAAGCAGTCCTCGCGCGACGTTGATGGGAGAAGCATCCCC
>CAZAVC010000247.1:0-4165 GCA_964488265.1 uncultured Fimbriimonas sp. | reverse complement strand
GCGCTGATTACCACTTTGGCTCAATGGGAGGTTCCCTACGAACCCGATGTTTTAGCGCGCTGGGGCGAGTACGAGGAAGCACTCTACCGGGTTAACGAAACCACCAATCTGACCCGAGTACCGCAAAGTGAAGCGTGGGCAAGACACTTGCTGGACTCTCTTACACTGCTGCCGCTGATACCAGAAGGCGCGGAGGTACTGGACCTTGGCACGGGCCCCGGATTGCCCGGCTTTGCAATCGCGCTGTTTCGACCAGATCTGAAAGTAACCTGTGTTGACTCTGCAGGCAAGATGATCGGCTTTCTGAAAGAACAGGTCTTGCCCAACCTAACTGCGCACCAAATCCGGATCGAAGAGTGGGACAGTAGGGAAGACTTCGACTTCGTCACAGGTCGGGCCCTTGCGCCGCTTCCAGTGCAACTCGAGCTTAGCGCACACCTTTGTCGAAAGGGAGGATTGGTCGTACCCCTTCGAACGCCTAACGATGATCTTTGGAACGATGCCTTTGCTCAACTTGGAATCACGCTGCGAGAAACTCGCACTGTGCCCGTTCCCAGTGGCGACGGAGAGGAGATTCAGCGCGTGCTTCCCGTCTATGCAAAGATAAAATCGACACCCGCAAAGTTTCCGCGAACTTGGGTGCAAATGAAGTCTAAGCCCCTTGGCGGGTAGCCAAATGCGGTTCGAAAACGTCTAAACGGCGTAGATAGGAACATTCATGCAAAAGCCCCACGAGCGGATCTTTGGTGTCGAGACGGAATTCGGCTGCCTAGTAGCTGATGAGACGCTTGGAAATCCGGCCGGGGCGGTTGAGGCGATCAAGGACTACGCGTTTTACGACATGAAGGTCGGAGCGCTGGATCTGCACTCTCGCGATGAAGTCTTTGAGCCCGCTGAATCGGGCGGATTCCTCATCAACGGCGCTCGACTTTACATCGACGCGGTCGGGTCTCACTTAGAATACGCCACGGCAGAGTGTCGGTCGATTAAGGACCTGATCGCCAACGATCGAGCGGGACACAAGCTGATCGTGCGGGCCCTGCGCGAGCTGGGTCTGGACGATTCGATTAGCGTCTACAACAACTCGGTAGACCATTTTGGCGGGCACACCTTTGGCTGTCACGAGAACTATCTGGTGAAAGCGGATGAAGAACTGCTTGGAGGCCGGATCGACCTTCTGTATCCCTTCCTGGTGACCCGTCAAATCTTTGCCGGAGTCGGGCGAGTTGGGGGCCATGTCCTCGTCTCCGGATTCCGACCTTCCTACCAGGAGATGGTCGAGAACCCGATCGACTACATCTGGGTGAGCAATGTTTACAGCGTGATCCCCGACCCCGATGTCAAGTTTCAGCTTTCCCAACGGGCGGATCACATCCTGAAGACGGTTGCCTCCCGTGTGCGATTCAATAGGGCGCTCATCAACCCCAAGTGGGAAACATTCTATTCCTACAACGGAATGACTCGCTTCCACGTGCTTTTCGGGGAGAGCAACCAAAACGAATATGCCTACGCCTTGAAGGTGGGCACAACCCGGCTTGCCATAAGAACCTGCGAAGATGGAATCGCTCCGTACGACGTTCAGCTTTCTTCGCCGCTCATCGCGATGAGACAGATTTCGCGAGACGAGAGCTATCGCTGGTTATCCGAGCGACTGATGGGCGGCACGATCTCCGCGATCGATGTTCAGCGCGCTTATCTAGAGGTCGCACAGGTTTATCGCGGCGAATCGGAGGAAACCGATTGGGTTCTTAACGAATGGGAGGCAACGTTGAACGGTCTGGAGAAAGACCCGATGGAGATGGGCGATCGTTTGGACTGGGTCGCCAAGAAGAAGATTGTCGAAAGCTACATGGAGTCGGAAAAGCTGGATTGGTCTGACGATGCTCTACATTCCGTGGATCTGGAGTATCACAACATCAATCCCGAGCTTTCCCTCTATGGAGCCTGGTGCGAAATGCACCCGGTGCGCAAAATGGTTTCCGAGCTTGACGTAACCATGGCGGTTACAGACCCGCCCGAAGACACTCGCGCCAAAGGGCGAGCCAAGCTCATCGAAAAGATTCTTGCCAGGAAGCGCCCTGGGCAGTACGCCATTGACTGGAACGGCGTGCAATACGACAAGGCGCGCTACGTCGAAATGAATGATCCCTTCGAGACTTACGAAAAGGTCCAGGATCAGTGGGGCAACGAAATCTGACCGCTCATTTGAGCCGTCAAGATTTCGCCATTGCAAGCTGAATCAAATCCCGAGAGGGCTTAAACGTCACGTCCTCTCGGATCGTCTCCAACACCTCGACGCTGACATCGGATCGTCCCTTGATGAGCTCGCCGATGATCGCTTCGACTAACACTTCAGGCGTGGATGCGCCCGAAGAAATTCCTACTGTCTTGTAGTTGGTCTTCCACTCCGCCTTCACTTCCTCGGGCGACATGAGAAGGTGAGCCTCCGTGCCAAGTTGTTCTGCCACTTCTCGGAGTCGATTGCTGTTCGATGAGGTCGTCGAGCCGACAACGAGAATCAGGTCTGACTGTTGGGCGAGATCTCGGATCGCCATTTGGCGGTTGGTGGTTGCGTAGCAGATGTCGCCTTTGGGTGGCTTTTCGATGTGCGGGAATCGACGCTCGAGAACGGAAAGAGTAGCGTTGACTTCGTCGACACTCAGCGTGGTCTGGGTGAGAACGGCCAGTTTGTCGTAATGCGGGAGGTCAAGGTTCTCGGCGTCCTCGGGAGTTTCAACGAGAACCATCCGGTCGGGTGCCTCGCCCATCGTCCCTTCTGCTTCCACGTGACCCTCGTGACCGATGTAGACCATGAAGTAGCCCTTTGCCGCGTAGTGCTTCGCCTCGTTGTGGACCTTTGTGACGAGCGGACAGGTGGCATCAATGATCGTGAGATTGCGCTCTCTGCTTTGCCTGCGCACCTCGGGAGACACACCGTGGGCCGAATAGACCACCACCGAGCCAGAAGGGATGTCGTCGATATCCTCCACGAATATCACCCCGCGAGACTCGAAACTCTTGACGACCCATTCGTTGTGGACGATCGCGTGGCGTACATAAAGCGGTGCGCCATGAATCTTTAGGGCGAGGTCTACAACCTCAATTGCGTAAGCTACGCCTGCGCAGAAGCCTCTGGGAGCGGCAAGAAGGATTCGATCCACGATTAAAGTGTATCTAACCTTCGAGAACGAAAAACGTTGCGAACACCTTCTGTTGGGGCGGATCGGTCTAGATGAGCGATTGTCCGCCGTCGACAAACAACTCTGTCCCGGTGATGTGGTCGGCCGCATCGGAAGCGAGGAAAAGAATAGCCTTTGCCACCTGATCCGCATCGGCGGGTTCCCAGCCCGTTAATGGAATGTTGCCTTCCGGATATTTTCGTGGCACCCCAACGGGGCGATCACTTAACCAAGTGGTGCTGTCGCCGATATTGGTTTTCACTCCGCCCGGACAAACCGTGTTAACGCGGATACGGAAGGGGCCGAGTTCGTGGGCGAGCATTTTGGAGAGCGCCGCTTGCCCAGCCTTGCTCACGGCGTAAACCGAAAGCCCCCCGCCTCCGAAGTACCGTGTTCCGTTGATGGAGGAGGTGATTACAATGGACCCACCCCGCTCCTTCATGTGAGGCACCGCCGCTTGCACGCTGATGAACGTCCCTCGAAGGTTGATGTTCATCGTGCGATCGAACTCTTCGATCGGGATTTGTTCGAGGGCTCCCCAAAGTCCGTTGATCCCCGCATTAGCGACCAGGATGTCAAGTCGTCCGAGTTCGGTGACCACGTTATCGATCGCCGATTTGTGTGCCTCGGCGTCGGCGACATCGACCTCCCATGCTTTTGCCGAGCCACCGTGGCGATGGATCTCTGCAACAACGTCGTTCGCGCCAACGTCATTCCGGTCGAGAATCGCCACTACCGCGCCCTGGGCTGCAAGGTGGCAAGCGGTTGCCCGCCCAATGCCCGATGCGCCTCCGGTAACAATGGCGACGCGGCCTTCCAGACTCAAAAAATTTGGGGTGATCATGAGACAGACGGGTTTCCGTCCGTCGTATAGTTTGACCGCAATCTCCCTAGTGAAAGGGCGAATGTGCTAAACTATCGTTACAGTAAGGGCGCCGATTGAAGGGTGGCTTAAGGCCACCTTTTTTATTCACAACCCCTGACAA
>CAZAVC010000246.1:0-4167 GCA_964488265.1 uncultured Fimbriimonas sp. | reverse complement strand
AAACTGAAGTTGGCTCACCTTTTCCGCTCCGATCATTGGCCGCAGGAGCGATCGGGCACGATCAGGGTTTCGAACATAGAGCGTCATCTCGTGCCCCCGAGCCAACAGTTCGACAACTAGGTTCAGCCCGAGGAGTCCAGTGCTCCCGGTTAAAAATAGTTTCATAATGAAATTATACAATCATGAATCAATATATGTTCGCATTCCGAATATGAAAATTGCAGAGGGCGGTAAAGTGGGATACCAATGAGCGGAAAGATGCGACCACAAGGATGGGACCTTGTCCGATTGATGTGGATGACGCAACAGGCGATCTTTGGGTCAGCGTCAGATGCACTGGAACCACTCGGGTTGAATCCAAAGTCGATGGCCGTTCTTGCTGTGTGCGAGATCATGCCCTATCCGCACGACATCGCCAAGAGCCTTGGAGCTCCTTTCCCGACTATCTCCAACATTCTTCGTGAGCTAGAGCGGCTTGGCTACGTGGAACGAAGCCTCGACAAGAACGATCGACGAAAAATCCGAATCGAGAGAACTGAGCTTGGGACGGAGAAGCACAACGAAGCCGTGGAAGCCATCAACGTTGCCAGCGAAAGGGTGCTCGGCAAACTCTCCGATCAACGTCTTGTAGAGCTTCAGCTCATACTCGCCGAGCTCACCGCTGAGATTCACGAGAGCTTGGCGCCGGAAGTCTGCTAAAGTCCAACGCCGAAAACTTGCGGGAACGCGTTGCGCGACCCGCCTGTATCCTTGGCTATGACCGCCCTCACCGCTTCTGCCGTAGGCTTAGCCGTTCTCTTTGCCGTTCAAGGACCAACTGAGCAAAAAATAGATGGCCGACCCGTCGCAAAAGCTCCAGCCACCGACATCGCCGGAAAGATCGAGGACATTGCCTGGATTCAGGGTCGATGGAAGGGGAAGGCGTTCGGGGGCACTATCGAAGAAGAATTTTCGCTACCTGGTGGCGGTTGCATCTTGGGAATTAGCCGAATCACGGGCGAGAATAACCGCTTGATCTTCAAGGAGTTTATGGACCTCAGTCAGGCGGGTTCAACCCTCAACTACACGGTCACGGTCCCGAAGAAAATTCACACGTTTTCGCTGGGCAAGATCGCACCCAACGAGGTGATGTGGGTGGACCCTACGAACAAGTTTCCTCAGTCGATCCACTACAAGCGGGAGGGCGACTCCATTCGCGTGGTCCTCAAGGGAGTTTCGAACAGCGGAGCCCCTCAAGAAGAGGTGATCAAGATGGATCGCGTTAAGGAGTAACCCATCGCTTCTGTCAAAGCGGTTCTCAACATTGGGTAGCAGAAGAATTTGAAGGGTGGATGCCGAAGCACCTCGACGAGGAACTTCGGCATCCACCCTTCAACGAAACGCTCGGGGGAGCGGGATTTACTTGGTCGCCAGGCGCTTCGACCATTGGTCGCGGAGCCTAGTGAACCTGTTCTCTAGGTTCAACGGACGACCCTTCACAAAGCCGCCGATGATGTTGGTCGTGAGCTCAAACGGATCGCCATCGGTAATGACCACCGTCGCGAGTTTGCCTGGATCGACGCTGCCGAGCCGATCGGCAACGCCCATGATCTCCGCCGCATCGAGCGTCAACGCCCGAACCGCTCGGTCTTGAGAAAGACCGTAGGCGCACGACTGTCCAACTCGAACGGGCAGGGTGAACGCTCCCGAGTTATCCTCGCTTTGGAAGGCGAACTTCACGCCTGCCCGCTCCAGAAGACCGGGAGTCGCGAACGGAGTATCGTACGGGTCCCACGGGTTGGTGGGGGCGTTCGCGAAGAGCGTCGATTTACCGGCCGGGTTAATCAGCACCGGAATCTTCTCTTTCTTCAGGAGGTCGGCTTCCTTCCAGGAATCCGGAGCACCCGCAAGTACGACCTTGAGCTTGTGCTTCTTGGCCCATGCGACCGCACCTCGAATGGCGGCGCGAGATCGAACCCGAAGCACGAGCGGTTTCTTGCCCTCGAAGTAAGGGATAAGAGCCTCTTGCTTTAGGTCGATCTTAACCGCCGGAGGCACTTGAGCGCGCTGCTTCTTGTACTCCATGGTCTTTTCGACCATCTTGTCCATTTCACTGCTGCTTTGAGCGACGGCACGAGAGGTCATGGCAAAGCTCATTGGCTCGCTTGGATCGGGCGATCCATCGTGATCGTGATCGTGACCCTCGCCGGATCCGATGTTCTCGTACTTGTGCTGCTGACCATGGAAGAACCGCTGGAAGTCGCCAAACACCACCGATCCATCGCGAGGGTCGAACCCGCCGCCTAGGTCGATGCAGCAGTTATCTGCCGAGTTCGCGGGACCTGATCCACCCGCAAAGTTGACCATCAGATAGTCCGGCCCAAGGCGCATGTCCTCGGTTGTCCACCCTTGGTTGTGAACCAACGAAGCCTGACCGGGAATGGTTGCGCCGGATGGTCTCACCATAGAAACCAAGACTCCGCCGAATCGCGTGACCGGGAATTGCTCCGATTGCATCTGCATCGCGGTCGACGCGATGAGGTCTGGCTGGTCGCCGCCGATCTCTGTCGTATCGATGGATTCGCTAACCGGGCTGATTTCGGCAAGGCCGAGCGAGTTACCTGCATCGAAGAATCCTGGGTATACGCTGAGTCCCTTCCCGTTGATGACGAACGCACCGTTCGGCTTGAGCCCCTGACCAATCGCCACGATCTTTTCGCCTTGGATCAGAACGTCGCCTGTGATGGTCGGCTTGCTCACGCGGACGATCTTTGCGCCCTGAACCAGGTATGCCCTTTGGTTATCCGGGACCGCGAGGGGTCCGCGCTTCTGGTTCAAAGGAAGATTTACCGACCGGGGCGATTTCATCCCGTCGACCTTGAACTTATCTCGTCGTTGGAAGAAGACCTCGCCTTCAATCATGGTCATCTGGACCTTGCTGTAAACACTCAGCGGGTGACCGTCCCAAAGAACCAGGTCGGCGTCCTTCCCAACCTCGATGCTGCCGACTCGGTGAGCGATGCCAAGCGACTTCGCTGGGTTAATCGTGAGCATTCGAAGGCATTCGTCCTCAGAAAGACCACCGTAGCGCATCGACTTTGCGGCATCGATGATGATGCTCGGAACACCGTTGGTACCGTCGGTATTGACGGACACGTTGACTCCAGCTCGGGTGGCGATGGAAGCGTTGTACGGAATACCGTCGTACCCTTCCAGCTTGAAGCTCCAGTTGTCGGCAAAGATGCTTCCCGAGATTCCGGCCTTCGCCATTTCAGGGGCGATTTTGTACATTTCCAGCCCGTGTTGGAGGTTGCCCAGCTTGAACCCGAACTCCTGACTGAGGCGGACCATCATCAGCATTTCATCGGCCCGATAGCTGTGGCACTGAACCCAGATACGCCTTCGAAGAATGTCGGAAAGGGTCTCCAATCGAAGGTCTCTACGGGGTTTGACCTTCGTCTGGCCCTTCTCGTAGGCATCCCAATCCTTCATGTATTCCTTAGCCTCGGTGAAGGCTCGGCGATAAAGGGCCTGCACACCCATGCGAGTGCGTGGGAATCGCGTACCGGTTCCGCTTTGAGACCGGGTCACGTTTTCTCCCAGCGCGAACTTGATCATTCTCGGCGCGTCCGGAATCGTCATGTCAGCGGGCTTCTTGCCGTACTTCAGCTTGATGACCGTGCTTTGACCGCCAATGGCGTTCGCACTGCCGTGGAGCAGCATGCCGGTGGTTTCTCCGGCCGCGAGCGAACCCCAAACGTTGCTGAGATTCGGGTTCAGAACGTCTTCAATACGAACCTCACCTGTGATCGAGTCGGACCCTTCGTTGGTGGCATCGGATCCCCGGTGGATGTGACCGTCGACCAGACCCGGCGTAAGAACCTTGCCCTTCCCATCGATGACAACCGCATCTGCTCCTGCGGTCAGGTTCTGACCCACCTTAGCGATCTTGCCCTTTTCGTCGATAAGGACATCGGCAATTGGCAAAGTTCCCTTCGTGACGGTGAATACCTTGGCCCCTTTGATAAGCACTCGTTTGCCGGCGGTCTTCAGCAAGGGAAGGCGATCCGCCTCAAGTTCAAACGCAAAGTTGTAAGGGGTCGCTCCGGCAGAGTCCTTGGATTCTCCGGTGTCGAACTGGTTCCCGCCAAAAGGAGCGGTAACGGTGAGCGAGGCCATTGCGGCGAT
>CAZAVC010000245.1:0-4177 GCA_964488265.1 uncultured Fimbriimonas sp. | reverse complement strand
AACGGTTTGGTGAGAAATTTGCGCGCGAATTCGGGCCCTTCAAACGGACGCTCCAGAGCGCCCATGAGATGCCCCAAAGGTTCAAAATCGCCCTTTTCCACCACGGCTTCAATGGCTTCTTCCACCCATCGGTTTCTGGGGATGATCCAAGGATTTACTTGTCTCATCAACTCCAATGCGTTTGCTTGGTTTTCTCCGAGCCTGTTTTCCCACACGTACCGCCACTCTTGAAACTCGGGGGTCGCTTCTAGCCGCAACGGAACGGCTCTACCCTCGCTAAGAGCTCGGAAGGTATGGGTGAAGTCGGCTTCAGATACCTGCATCAGGTTCAAAAGCTGCTGTACAAGCTCAAAGTCACCCTCGCGCTCATCGTCGATTCCAATCTTGGCGAGCATTCGCCGCTTGTAGGCGGTATTGAACCGGTCCGCAAAGTCCTCCAGAGCGTTCTGAGCGAGCTCGATGGCGGCTTCTTTTTCCGGCGCCAGCAAGGGAAGCAGGGCTTCGGCGAATCGCACCAGGTTCCAATGACATATGTTAGGCTGGTTTCCGTACGCATATCTGCCTTCGCGATCAATGCTGGAGTAGACCATGCCGGGGTCGTAGGCGTTTAGGAATGCGCAGGGACCGTAGTCGATGGTCTCCCCACAGATCGACACGTTATCGGTGTTCATCACCCCGTGAATGAAACCTATGCTCATCCAATGGGCAATCAGATCGGCTTGCTTGGCAATAACTCCCTTTAGAAGCTCTAGGGGCGGATTTTCGGATTCTTTTGCTTCTGGGTAGTGCCGAGCGATGGTGTACGCGGAGAGCGCCTTCAGTGCCTCGTAATCGCTCATGGCGGCCGCAAACTGGAAGGTCCCCACCCGAATGTGGCTTGCCGCTACACGGGTGAGGATGGCGCCCGGTTGCGGTGCTTCTCTAAAGACGGCTTCTCCCGTTGCGGCAACGGCTAGGCTGCGGGTGGTTGGCACGCCCAGAGCGTGCATTGCCTCGCTAAGAATGAACTCGCGGAGCATGGGTCCCATGGCAGATCTCCCGTCGCCTCGGCGGGAATAGAGCGTTCGACCGGATCCTTTAAGTTGAATGTCATAGCGATCGCCCTTAGGCGTCACTTGCTCTCCAAGCAGAATGGCTCTGCCATCGCCAAGGATGTTGAACTGCCCGAACTGGTGGCCTCCGTAAGCTTGAGCAATCGGTTGCGATCCCGGAGGAAGTGCGTTGCCAGCAAAGATGGCGTCTTGAGACTCAAGAGCTGTGGCGTCTAGCCCTAGTTGCTCCGCGAGGGCGCGGTTCAAAAGAAGCAAAGTGGGTTGCTTGACCGGAATGGGCTCGGTGGGTTCAAAGAGCCCTTTGGGAAGCGATTGGTAGGTGGCTTCTAGGTTCCACCCTGCCCCATGCAACTGGGCCTTATTGGTCGCTTCCATTGGTATGAACGTTCCTACGTCTATTTCTAGACAAATGGTTGAAGCTGGCAGTAGTAGTGGTTACTACTACTGCCTTGTTGTTCCTTAACCGCCGAACAGGGTTTGGCGGGCGCTGAGCTTTTCGACCTTGGCATCGAGCTCGGCAAGCGCCGCTCGATCCCGTTCGATGATCTCTGGGTTGGCGCGGCTGACGAACTGCTCGTTGGAGAGTCGCCCGCGAAGCTTTTCCGCTTCTTGGGTCGTCTTAGCGAGGTCTCTTACAATAGCGGCTCGGATCTTATCCAGATCGATCGAATCGTCGATGGGTAGGTGCATGTCTATGCCACCCGAGGTGGTGCTGACGTGCTTACCGCTTGGTCGACCCTTTTCCAGCTTCTCGAACCAGGCTTGCGTTCTTAAAACGAACTCGCCGTTGCCCAAATCGCCTTCAACATAAGCAACCGGGGCGATCTTCATCGGCGTGAGGTCGAGCTCGGCTCGCAGGGCGCGGAGTGCTCGAGTGGCATCGAAGACCCGCTCGATTCCAGCCTCGGCTTGGGCATCCAGCAGAGAATCGGACATGGTTGGCCACGCCGCCGACATCAAGAACGCGGCCTTACCCTTGATGGGCAGGTACGAGTACAGCTCTTCTGTGATGTGAGGCATCACCGGGCTGAACATCTTCAGGAAGGCATCGATGGCTTTGAGCAGCACCCATTGCGGGGTGGCGCGCATCGAAGGATCGTTCAACCTTGGCTTGGAAACCTCGATGTACCAGTCGCATACGTCGTTCCAGAAGAAGCGGTACATGGCTTGGCACGCCGATTGAAGGTCGTACCCTTCGTAAGAAGATCGAACCTCGCGCTCCGTGCGGACCAGATTGGAGAGCAACCATCGATCCACCTCTTCCAGTTCCGCCGGAACCGCATCAAGATCTTGCTCTTCGGTGACGTTGAGCAGCACGAACCGGGTGGCGTTCCAGATCTTGTTGCAGAAGTTTCGAGCCTCCTCGTTCTTGCGCTCCGAGTATCGGAGGTCTTGGTTTTGACCCGTTTGCGAGAGGAGCGTGTAGCGCAGAACGTCTGCACCCAGGCTCTCGATGACGGTCATGGGGTCGATTCCCGTTCCAAGCGACTTAGACATCCGCCTTCCATCTTCTCGAAGCACGGTGGCGTAGATCATGACGTCGGCAAACGGGCTCTTTCCAACCAAGTCGTAACTCATCATCGCCATTCGGGCAACCCAAAGGTTGATGATGTTGCGATCGGTGATCAAACAATCGGTGGGGTAGTACCGATCCAGATCGGCGGTTTGCTCCGGCCATCCCATGGTGGCAAACGGCCACAATCCGCTGCTGAACCATGTATCCAGAACGTCATCGTCTTGCTTAACGATCTTCTTATCGCCCGCCTGAGCCTGGGCTTCCTCCCACGAATGAGCCGCAAAAGACGACCCATCTTCGGTGTAGTACACCGGGATTCGGTGTCCCCACCAAAGCTGACGGCTGATACACCAGTCTTTAATGTTCTCTAGCCATTCCAGGAAGATGCGCTCGTACCGATCTGGGTGGAATTTGATCTCTCCCTTCTTGACGCCTTCAATCACGGGTTCGGCGAGCTTGGGTTGATCCACAAACCACTGCTCGCTCAGCAGCGGCTCGATGACTTCACCAGAACGATCCGAGAGGATAATCGGAATCTCGTGATCCTCGATCTCGACCAAGGCACCTGCTGCTTCGAGATCTTCGACGATCTTCTTTCGCGCCTCGTAACGATCCAGCCCTTCATAAACCGCAATGGCATTTGCAATTTCCGCAGACTCGTGCTCGCGACTGTACGCTGCCGATACCTTGGCATCTAGGTCCAAGATGACGGGCATTTCTAGGTTGTGCCGAACGCCCACCGAGTAGTCGTTGGGATCGTGCGCAGGCGTGATCTTCACCGCGCCCGTCCCGAATTCGGGGTCAGGATAGATGTCGGCGATGAGCGGAATCTCTCGACCCACAAGCGGCAGTTTCAGCATCTTGCCGACCTTGCCCTCATAGCGAGAGTCGCTGGGGTGCACCGCAACCGCCACGTCTGCGAGCATGGTTTCTGGCCTTGTTGTGGCGATCACCACTTCTCCGGTGCCATCTACAAACGGGTATCGAAGGTGATACAGCTTGCCTTTACGAGTTTCTCGCACCGTTTCAATGTCGGAAACCGTGGTTTTGAGCTTGGGATCCCAGTTGACAACGCGCTTGCCCCGGAAAATGAGCCCTCGCGTGTACCAGTTGATGAACACATCTAGAACCGCTTTGGCGTACTGCTCGTCTAGCGTAAAGCGCGATCGCGACCAGTCGAAAGCGCATCCGAGCGATCGGAACTGGTGAAGAATGGTGTCTCCCGATTCCTTTCGCCATTCCCAGACTCGCTCGATAAACTTCTCTCGACCCAATGCCGCCGCGCTGCTACCTTCCTTACGAAGTTGCTTATCGACAACGCTTTGCGTGGCAATTCCCGCGTGGTCTTGTCCGGGGAGAACCAATACGTCTCGACCGAGCATGCGGTGGAATCGACCCAGCATGTCTTGCAGCGGATAACACAGGGCGTGACCCATGTGCAGCGATCCGGTGATGTTGGGAGGAGGAATGGTGATGCTGTAAGGCTTCTTGTTAGGGTCGCCAGAGGGGGCAAAAAGCCCGGCTTGTTCCCACTTGGCGTACCAAGACGCCTCAACGCTCGCATCGTAGCGATTCGGTATTTCCATGTTGTTCACCCTCTTTCATGTCG
>CAZAVC010000244.1:0-4177 GCA_964488265.1 uncultured Fimbriimonas sp. | reverse complement strand
GGCTCGCCTGGCTGACCAACGAGCTCGTGAACGGAATCCAGGGAAGATTTTCGCCGGTGTGGCCGGAATTGTCGCACTCGCCGCGGGCATCTTTGGTAGCGTCGATCCGCTTTTGTGTCTACAGCGTGCGGCTGTGGCTTGGGTGTTGGGTCTGATCTGCGGATCTTTGTGGGTAATGCTTATCGGAGAGGGTGTCATAACGACTCCGGCTCCTAAGCAAGATGCCGATAAGGCGGAATCCACGAAGAAAAGCGACGAATCGGATGCTGATCTTCAAGCCGCTTAGCAGTTAAGTGCGGTAGGCCCGAAAGGAATCGCCTGGAACCTGATAAAATGCATGGGCACGGGGAACCGTGTGTGGGGACGGATTCGGCATGGCATTATCGCAAGATCGATTGCAAAAGGCTTGGGTGGACTTTAAGGTTCATGGAGATCCATCGGCGAGGGTCGAGATCATCAACCATTTCTCTTACTTGGTTAAGATCACGGCAGGGCGCTTGGTCACCAGTCTTCCCGGCGGAATGGATCGCGAGGATCTTGTCAGCGCGGGAGTCATTGGTCTCGTCAAATCGGTCGATCAGTTTGATCCCACTCGTGACGTAAAGTTTGAAACCTACGCGATTGCGCTTATTCGAGGCGCGATCTTGGAAATGTTGCGCGATGAAGATTGGGTCCCTCGGTCTATCCGCGAAAAGCTGAAAGCTCTCGATCGCACCATGATGGCGCTTGAGACTGAATTTGGTCGACCCGCATCTGATATCGAGCTTGCCGAGCGTATGGGCATTTCTCGGGAAGAAGTCAGCGAACTTCTGGTCCGGATGGGGCGCACCAACGTTTACTCCTTAGACGACATTCTTGGTGGTGGCGACGGCGACGACACGGTGCACTTCGTGGAACTCTTGGTCGACGAGACCAGCAACACGGGTGGGGAAGTAGAAGGTCGAGAAATTCGGCGGATCCTCACTGCAGGAGTTGAAAACCTTCCCGAGCGAGAGCGACTTGTTGTTGCTCTTTACTATTTTGAGGGTCTCACCTTTAAAGAAATCGGCAAAGTATTGGGCGTTAGCGAAAGCCGGGTCTATCAATTACATACCCAGGCCATGAATCGCCTACGCAACTTTATGAAAGCTGAAGGCGGAATCGGCGTCCGATAACCCGCGCACCGCTGCCGCCCTGATTTTTACGGTCTCAACTGTGGCTCTTCTTACGGAAGAACCAGAGTGGAGGAGATATGGACGGCGTCGAGAGAATTCGGGCGACCCTGTCGGCCGGTTATGAACAGAATCACCCGTTCCGCGTACAGCGGCAGGCCGATCGTGGGTCTCATCACGGGAAGTCCGGCAACGAAAAGAGCTCTGAGGAAGAAGGGACCGGACATGAAGATCGCGTGGAACTGCACGAAGAAGTTTTGGCAACCGAGGCCTCCGCTCTGCACCCCGCCGATGTCTCTCCTCAAGATGGCCCCGAACCTTTCCACCTGGATATCGCGGTTTGAACGGTCATTTGCCAAGTTTTCTCCCAGCTTTGCTCGGAAATGGCACGGACTTTGCCATTGAATTGTTGGAAAAGGCTGGAATGCCCGAATAGGGCAAATGCAGAGGACGGTAAGCACGTGTGGGTACCATCCTATGCAGGTAGTTTTACTGGGAAAAGGAATCAATCAGAATGCTGAAATTGAATTGGAAAGGTCTTGCTTTGCTCACCCTTACAACCACCGCGATCGTGGGCTGCGGTAAGAGTGACAACTTTGTGTCGGTCAACGGCGAAGCGGTCTCGAAGGACGACTATATTGCCTACCTTGAGCGAAAGAACACGGTTCGAATCCGGACCAACCAAGGTCTGATCGATACCCAAGTTGCCGAGCCGCTCTCCTTCCAAGCACTCCGTGATCTCGTCAACCGAAAGGCACTGCAACAACTCGCTCGAGACGAGGGTGTCTTCCCGGGAACTCCGGAAATCGAGGCCGAATTGGCTTTCCGCGAAAAGTTGAACAAGGGCTACCTCGTGAAACTTCAGAAAGAGCAGGGTCTCACGCTCCAACAGATTAAGAACGAGGTTGTCATTGACCTTTGTCAGTTTCGACTGATCACCAAGGGCGTCAAGATTTCCGACGCACAGGTCGATACCTTCATCAAGAAGAACCCTAACCTCTTTGAGAAGCCTCGAACCGCCGATCTTCTCTGGGTCGCGGTGGACAGCCCGAAAGAGCAGCAAACGGTCGACAGCGAGCTAGCTGCAGGACAAACCTTTGCAACGGTTGCCATGCGGTACAGCAAGGCTCCTCGAGCCCGAGAGAGCCGAGGAATGTTCCCGGTCAACACCTACGATCAGTTCCCAGAAGCGCTGAAGAAGCTGGTCGACTCCACGGCCGAGAACCAGGCGACCACCTGGGTGCAAGAGGGTAACCAGCGTCTCAAGTTCTACATCATGAAGAAGACCGCCGCCGAGAAGGTGGCCATCGACGACGTGATGAAGGAGCGAGTACGCCGACAGCTTGCCCTGAAGAAGGGTGCAGAAGGCGTGGACCTCAACTCCAAGTTGCTTGCCAAGCTCAAGACGGCAAACGTTGCGATTGGACGAAGCGATCTCAAATCTCTCTGGGAGACTGCGGTTAAGAACCTGAAGGCTGAGGACGTGAGCCCCAAGCCGAAGACCGCCGAAGACACGAATCCGACCACTCCGTAAGAAGAGGAGAACAACAAAAAAGACCTCGCTCGAGTTGAGCGAGGTCTTTTTTGTTTGACTGAAATTACGCGGTGACGCTTGTTCGATCAAGTGCCTCAAGCAGGGACTTCACCTGATCTGGCGTGAACTCTTCGGTGCGCACGTAAGGCTGCATGGCCTCTTCTAAAGAATCGAAGTTGGAAGAAGTCCAAGTACCGAGAGTCTCTCGCTCGGAGTCCAACTGCGTGAGTGTTAAGCGGAGTTCGCCCGAACCGGGTGTTCGCATGCCGTACCGGACGAGATCTGGAATGGAGGTGTACACGCCCAAAACGCGAGATTTGCCGTCAAGGTCTACCGATTCGCTAACCCAATAAAGTCTTCTAAACATCTTTGTTCATCCATGGAAGCTTCTTTGCTTCGTCTTTCTTGAGTTTGTCCCAAGGTGTTTCCTCGGGACAATCCCAACATTGTTCGTCTTGACTACGTTTAACAAGAACTGCAAAGAATTCGTGGTTTTCCGTAGTTATTGGCGATCAAGCGGTCCAGACAAAGGGTTCCGCATCGGTGAGAATGCGTCCATGTTGCTTTTGAGCTTCCAAAAGATATTCCGGAAGCGTGAAGCAAGCATGGTGGAATCTTCCTGTGTAATACCTATTCTTGACGCCTCGCTTGAGGAATCGGTTCTCGATCTCCTCTGCGGTTAGGGCCATTGGATCATATTTCTTGGAAGCCAAGACAAATCCCCAAGGTTGGAAGAAGGTGCTGACGATTCCAAAGTAACCCGCTACGTAGGGGAACACTTCCTTCATGCTCTCAAGCGTTTCGATGCACGAGACCATGCACTCGGGGTAGTTCTCGTTTGCAGAACCAGCCTGCATAGCGAAAACGCCGTCTTCGCTCATGGCATCGGCGGCGATTTGGAAGTACTCCTTGGTGAACAGGAATTGACCAGGACCGTCCTCGTGAGGGTTGGGGAGGTCGCTGAGGATGACGTCAAAATTGGCGCCCTTGTGCTCTTCCAGCCACGCTCGAGCGTCGGTGTGAAGAAGGGTGGTTCGAGGGTCCTCAAAAGCGCCCTGGTGCCACTCTGGCATGTGTACCTTCACCATATCGACGAGTTCTTCGTCGATATCGACCATGATGGCCTTCTCAACCGTGTTGTGTTTCAGAGCTTCGCGCAGGGTTGCGCCTTCGCCACCACCGCAAACCACTACCGACTTCGGGTTGGGGTGAAGGGTCATGGCGGGTTGGCTCATGCACTCGTGAAAAACGTATTCGTCCAGGATCGAGGTCTGGATGTTGTAATCAAGGAAGAGAGACTTCCCAAATCGCGGAACTTCGCAGATTTGATAGGTCTGATATTGGGTTTTCCCTTCCAGGATCATCTTGCCCACGCGGTACTGCCAAATGGCGGCACTGGTGTGGGTCTCGTTGATGAAAATTCCGGTTGCGTCGCTTGCCCTGGGCCGCCATCTCGGCGCGGAAGAGCTCGTCGGGGATTTGCAGCAGGATG
>CAZAVC010000243.1:0-4198 GCA_964488265.1 uncultured Fimbriimonas sp. | reverse complement strand
ACTTTCCGGGGTATCAACGCTTACCGCAAAGTACGTGGACCGCGTGAAGGGCCTACCCGTCCGCATCGTGGACACTCGCAAGACTGTGCCGATGATGCGGCAACTCCAGAAGTACGCCGTTCGTTGCGGAGGTGGATACAACCACCGAATGGGTCTTTACGACGCGGTGATGATAAAGGACAATCACATCGCCGCGCATGGATCCATTTCCCGAGCGGTGGGCGTATTGCGCGCCCTCAACTCTCACACCACCCGAATCGAAGTGGAATGTGAAAACCCCGAACAGGTTGAAGAAGCCATTCAGGCCGGGGCCGACATAGTGATGTTGGACAACATGGATCCTTTCACCATGCGATCGCTGGTCACAAGATTTAAAGGTCACGTTATCTTTGAGGCGAGCGGAGGAATTTCACTCGACACAGTTCGCGGAGTCGCGGAGACAGGTGTAGACGTCATTAGTGTTGGCGCCTTAACCCATTCCGCACCAAGTCTTTCCTTGCATATGGAGTTCCGCAACTAACGACTGAGGTCGTACAATTTGACTTCTCATTGACACTATGCAGATTCCTTCCGGCCAAACACGGCATTTTCTAGCCGTGAGCAGCACCCAAGACGCCCTTCGTCAGGCGATTCTTGCGGGTGAGGATGTCGAAATTCTGTATGCGTCTCTGCAGACTGCAGGAAGAGGTCGTAAGGATCGATCCTGGGTGAGCGGGAAAGACGACTCGCTCACGGTTTCACTTGCATTTACCGCCTACGCCAATCATCCTCGACCCTATCTCGTTGGCATGGCAGTGGCTCTTGCCACCGCAGAGGCGTTTGACCTATGCCTTCAGTGGCCAAACGATCTGGTCGAGAACGGCAAGAAGATCGGGGGGATCTTGGTTGAGATGTTCCCTCATGATGGCCAGAACATTCCGGTGGTTGGGTTGGGGCTCAACCTGAATCAAAAAGAATTTCCGATCGTGATTGCTCACCGGGCCACCTCCATCCTCCTTAGCCGAGGCATAGAGACCACTCCGGGCGAAGCGCTGGAGCGAGTGGTAGCTGCCATTGCCGACATTCCCGAGCCAAACACCTGGGACGACCTGCGTGAGCGATGGATGAAACGAGACGAAACTGCCGGAAAGCCCTTCCGGTTGGAAGATGGCTCTGTAGGGGTGGCACAGTCTATTCACGACGATGGATCGCTTTCGATCAGGGTGAATGCCGAATATCGGACCGTTTACGCCGCAGACGCTTGGTTCTAAGCGAGAACAACTCGCAAAGTTTGTCGAAGAGCAGATGGGGACAAACAAAAATGGAGCGGGCAACGAGATTCGAACCCGCGACCTACTCCTTGGCAAGGAGTCGCTCTACCACTGAGCTATGCCCGCTCGCGGATCTAAATTTATACCCGCGGATTTCCGGAAAGGCAACCCCTGAGCCCCTCGATCCCAGATTTTCCTCTCACATTCGCTGTTGCTCCGCTGAGACGTCTTAACTTCCATTGAACCTGAGGGCGGGCATAATGAACTATGGAGAACGGCCGATCCGTCATTGAAAACCTTTTGAAGTTGGCAACTACCAAGGCCATGGAGGAACGAGCCAACCTGCAGGTCGAACTCAAAACGGATGGATCGCTGGTGACCAATGTCGATAAGGCGGTCGATAACGTCCTGTTGCACGCAACCGAGCACATCCCAGGATTCGAAGGGGACTATTACGGCGAAGAGGTGCGCTACCACGAGAGATCCAGCGAAGGGGTCTGGCTGGTCGATCCCATCGATGGAACAACGAACTTCGCTTACGGTAATCCGCTTTGGGGCATCTCTGTCGCCTACATGCGGGGCGACAAAATTATCGCAGGCGGCATCGCTCTTCCCGACCTGAACGAGGTGTATCTCGCCGTAGCTGGAGAGGGTGCGTGGCTGAACGGCAAACTTTTGCCGAAGGTGCAGCCGGGGCCCATCGACTTCTTTGCGCCGATTTCGGCTTGCGACGGCATCGTGACCCGCCTTCGTGGCTCGCTAACGGGCAAGCCCCGCTGTTCCGGTGCGTTTGTCATCGATGGCACCTTTACCGCCATGGGCCGTTATAGGGCGCTCTACGGGCTGAGCGAGTGCCTTTACGACGTCGCCGCGGCGTTACTTCTGTGCCGAGAGGTTGGCATGGAGGCTACGTATCTGGACGGCTCTCCGTTCGAGGAGGCTCGTTACAAGCGCCCAAGCTCTATCGAGGGCCCCTGGCGCATTCTGCCTCGGCTAAGCGACTGATTCAGTCGCCAACCATCCGGAAATATCTTCCGTAGTGAGGTTGTCCGAAGCATCCGAGCTTCGGTGTTCGCCAAGCACACGACCATCGGTGCCAATCAGGAATGCCCCGCTTAACTGCCATGGATCGCCCACAGGCTTCCCAACCGAATTCCCGGCTCTTGTGGCTTGAAAACCACGCTTAAAGGTCCGGGGTGAGAACATTTGCCCGAAGGATCCACGGCGAAGACCGAAATCTTCGTAGAGCCGCTTGTTCGGGTCGGAAATAAATCGGTGGGGCGACTCCATGCTTTGGCGAAACACCGTAGCTTCCTCTTGGGTCCCCATAGTGACGAACAGGATGTTCCACTCTGGATGCGATCGTAGCTGAGCCACCTGCTCGCGGCAGAAAATGCACCCGAAGTGCCTGAGGAAGATGAGAACCAACGGTCGCTCTCTATAGAACGACGCCAGGTCTCTCTGCTCCTTGCCATCCAAGGCTACAACCACGTTTGGTGCATACATGCTGTAAGCATACGTAAGAAAACCTCTCGGAAAAAAGTTCCAGAGAGGCTTTCTCGTTATTGACTGCGTTTGGACTAGTCCAGCAGTTCTTTCAGGGGCTTGATTCGCGCCGGGTGCTTGAGCTTTTTGAGCGACTTCTGCTCGATTTGCCGAATTCGCTCGCGAGTCACGTTGAAGTGGCGCGCCACCTCTTCGAGAGTTCGCGCTTGGCCATCGGCAAGACCGAAGCGAAGCGACAGGACTTCCCTTTCTCGATCCGTAAGCGTTCCAAGAATGGATTCGATCTGCTCGCGCAACAAAGACTTGTGCGCGCTTTCGACCGCATTCTCTCCGCTCTTGTCGACAATGAACTCGATCAGAGAAAGGTCTTCGCTCTCTCCGACGGGCGAGTCGAGCGATACGGTGTCGTGGGTGGCTCGGTGGAACTCTTGGAGACGATCAACCGAAACGTTAAGCGTTCCAGACAGTTCGCCAAGAGTGGCCTCGCGCCCAAGTTGCTGCTGCAACTGACCCGCTGTCTTGAGCATTCGATTGACCGCTTCGAGAGTGTGAACCGGGATGCGAATCGTGCGGCCATGGTCACAGATGGCTCGGGAAATGGCTTGGCGGATCCACCAGGTGGCGTAGGTGCTGAACCGGAATCCGCGAGTCGGGTCGAACTTCTCAACTGCTCGAATAAGACCCATGTTTCCTTCTTGGATCAGGTCTTGGAGCGATAAGCCTCTGCCAACGTACCGTTTGGCGATGCTTACCACCAACCGGAGGTTGGCTTCGATGAGGAGAGATTTGCACTGGTCGCAGCCAAAAGAAGCGTGAGTGGCTAACTCGACTTCTTGATCAGGCGTGAGAAGGGCGATGCGTCCAATTTTCTTGAACCACGACTGGATGGAGTCTTCGTAACCCGGCTCCATAGGGACCGGTTGCTCCTCCGCTTCTTCGTAGTCTTCAAATAAGATCGGGCGCGCTCGATGCGCGTTCGTAGTCGCGATTCTTCGTGCGGGGCAGCGAAGGTGCGCGTACATTTGCGATGCCGATTGTGTTTTAGGTTGATCGAGACCCTCGTTGGTCTCCATCGATTCGTTTACTGCCATGTTCCCCAAGGTGAAATCCAAATCAGAGAACATAGTAGCAAAGGTTTTCAAGATTCCCAAAACAAATCGTGGGAATATTTATCAAGTCGCGTCGGAGTCATTTTCGGGAGTTCGCTTTAACTTGCGAAGCCGCTCCCCAAGCTCGCGTAACGTTTTATCATCCATCTCGCCTGCACCCACCTTGCTGGGGTTCGCCATTGCCCCACCGTCGCCCTCCCCCCAAGGTTCGCTGGGAGCCCGATTTCGCAACACATCCGAACGTAGGGTGTTCATCTGCAGTCGCTGATCGAGTTGCTCGATGGCGGCTAGAACTTGCTCCTTGGAAACGATTTGCTCCGTACGGGCAAACTC
>CAZAVC010000242.1:0-4226 GCA_964488265.1 uncultured Fimbriimonas sp. | reverse complement strand
CCCTTGTTAGTTTTCCTTTTTTTTTTTCTCTAACAGTTTTATTTTATAGTACTTAGTTTGATTTTTTGTTTTTTATTTTTTTTTTTTTTTGACGCCTTTCCAACCACGGAGAGCGACGCCAGGAAGAAGCCGAGAATGTAAGCCCCTCCCGTCCCCATGAAGATCTTTGCCGGGTTGTAGTTGTGTCTCAAGAACCCAAGCGCGGCTCCTCCCGTGGCAGCGGTAATCAGGGCCACCCGAGGCTGCCCCTCGTACACGGCGATCATAGTAAGCGTGATCGCGGCGATGGTTGCCACTCCCGCACAAAGACCGTCGATGCCGTCGATGGTGTCCATCGTTTTGGTCACGACGAAAATGTAGATCGCGGTGATGATCACTGCGGCAATGGGCGGGAAGATCACGTACTGCTGCCCGTGCGTAAACGGCATCAAAAATCCCGCTATTTGCACTCGCGCTTTGGGATCGGTGTAGAAAAACTGAATCAGCACTCCCGCTCCCAGCAGGATCAGAAGCTGCACCTTGGCGGCGTATTGGTACAAATCGTCGAGAGCACCCGCAACAACCAGCAGGCCCCCAACCACCAACAGGCCCCATACGTAGGGCGGGAAACCTTGTTGCGCAAACGGAAGCACCGCCAAGACCGCAACCACAATGCCGCCAAAAATGGCTAATCCACCCCAACGGGGGATCGGCTCAGAGTGCACACGACGATCGTCTCGCTTAGGATCGTCAACAACGCCCTTTTCGATGGCAAGCTTTCTTACCAAGGGCGTCAACACGTAGCTGACCACTAGCGCGATCAGACCTGCGAGCAGAGGAAAGCGAAAGCCGCGTAAGAGTCCATCCGTGGCGGCGAAGGCGGAATCCAACAGGGCATAAACCCGGGATGGAAACGATGTCCAATCCATCCATTTGAAAAATACCGCTAAGTCCATGCCTTTGCTTTCCTGCCGCCGAGTGGTCTTTACAGACCGAGATCTACCGGAATCAACTCGCCGTCGACGTAGCGCAACACATCCATGTGCGCCTCTCTAAACAATTCTAGCGAAAATGGGTCCGGATAATCCCCTTCATAAATGACGCGCACGATGCCCGCATTGATGATCATTTTTGCGCAGGTGTTGCAAGGTTGGCAGGTGACGTAAATTGTCGCCGCCTCGCAAGGCGTTCCAATCATGGCTGCTTGCAGGAGAGCGTTCTGTTCGGCATGCAGGGCGCGAATGCAATGTCCCGCCTTTAAACACCCTTCTGGCCACTCCCGTTCGTGACCATGGTCCGGGCAGTGAGAAATACCCCTTGGGGCGCCGTTGTAACCCGTGGAGAGGATACGGCGATCTCTAACAAGTACCGCACCCACCGATCGCCGCGGGCATGTTGCACGGGTGGCAACCAGGTGGGCGATCTGCATGAAATAAGCGTCCCACGAAGGTCGGTTGTCGGAACCCGTTGGACTTGTCGACAGATCGTTGGACATTACAAAAAATTATGAACTGGAAAAAAAGCCGTCACCGAAACAAAACTATTCGCGTAGAATCTTTATGTTGGTTTGCGAAACGTTTCGCGAACCGATTCTGATCGAGGGCGACCAGCTGAAAAATGCGATTTTCCTGCAATTTCGCACGAATATCGAAGTCTCAGAATACGGAAGTTGCAATAACGCTTCTGATTCTCAGTGGGTTGAGATCGCCAAGCCCAATGGAGGGCTACCTTCCATGAAAAGAAATTCTGCGTTCACACTCATCGAACTTCTCGTAGTCATTGCGATCATCGCGATTTTGGCGGCGATCCTTTTCCCTGTATTCGCCCAAGCTAAGGCCGCTGCAAAGCACGCCAAGACGGTTTCCAACGTCAAGCAACTCGGCACCACTTTCGCCCTTTACATGGCAGACTCGGACGACGTTTACCCGCGCCGCACGACGGTCAACTGGAACGGTTGGGCAACGGGCGAGTGCAACGGCAGCTTCGGATGCGAAAGCTGGGACAAGCTGATCCTGCCGTACATGAAAAACGTCGATATCTTCGCGTCCGATATCGACCGATCGCCGTACGTTCCTTTCTTGAACGGCAACATGCGCGGGCAGATCAAGCGCAGCTACGACGTGACGAAGTATCTCTTCCCGACGCACGGCGGCATGGGCTGGATGCCAAACGGTTCCTTCGCTATTCCTCCGGTGAACGGAACGGCAGTTCCTGCTCCGGCGAGCACCATCATGCTCACCGAAAAGCGAAACTTTGCTCAAACTTGCGCCCCGTGGTGGGAGTTCAGCTCCTACTGGGAGTGCTGGAACTGGGGAACGGGTACGGGCAATACCGAGCCCAACACCCCGGCGGACTACTACGCGGGTATCGACTACTCCAACGCGAACAAGGCTGCCTTCACCTTCGCCGATGGTCACGTAGTATCGCGACCGCGCGGTTTCCTCTTCCCGGGTCACGAGCGAAGACTCAATGCGGGTGCGGCGCCTAACTCGGCTCCGGGAGCTTCGTGCACCGATGCTGACGAGTGGAATGCCGCAGGTACGGCGCGCTGCGCCTTCCCTGAGGGCTAGGCTCTCTTCGAAACATCCGCCTAGGATTTTCCTAGGCGGAGTTCGTCATTTTTGAACCTATGAAAAAACAACTTCCTACCCCTGTCATCGTTGGCGTTGCCGTCGTGGCCATCGCTATCGTAGTCGGTATTTTTGTGAAAGGCACCTCAGGACCGCCTCCGATCCCTGCCCCCAAGCGAGCCCCTAACTATCAAGAGGGCATCCCGGATTACGTGAAAAATGCCGGAAAGCCGGGGAATAAGCCCGCAGGTGGCCCTCAACCGGGTGAAATTCCGCGTGGCGCGAACGGTGCACTGCCTCCCGGTGCTCCTCCTATGGCCGGAACCCAATAAGGCCCGTTTCCATGCCGGCAAAGCCTTGACCTTTGTCGGCCCTTCCCGGATTCTAACAAGCAATGATTACAGCCCTATCGATGTTGATAGCGTGGGTTCCGTCTGCAGAACCGATGCTCCAGGCCAACACCCCGATTCCAGTGAAGGTGGTCCGTACAGGATCACAATGGCAACTGACACGCGGAGGCAAGCCCTTCGAGATCAAGGGGGTCGGTGGTACGGGTCGCATGGACCTGCTGTTTGAGAACGGCGGCAATGCGATGCGCACCTGGGGCACGGAACGAGCCGCGTTTGAGCTCGACGCCATTCATGCCCGGGGCGGTGCTCTGATGCTCGGCATCTGGCTGGGACACAAGAGCTACTTCGACTACGCCAACAAAGAGCAGACCGCCAAGCAAGCGGCAATGGTTCGAGGGGAGGTCCAGAAGTTCAAGGATCACCCTGGCTTGCTCATGTGGGGGCTTGGAAATGAGATGGAGATCAACAACGATACTCCGGAGCTTTGGCAACACATTGAAGAGCTCTGCAAGATCGTGAAATCCATAGACCCCAACCACCCGACTGTCACCGTGGTCGCGGATATCTCGGATCAGAAGATCGCGAACATCAACAAATACTGTCCCAGCTTGGACATCCTAGGAATCAACTCCTACGGTGGCTTGATCAGCCTCCCCGATCGGTTAAAGAAGGCGGGGTGGACACGACCGTACGTGGTCACCGAATTCGGTCCCACCGGACCTTGGGAAAATGCGAAATCGGAGTGGAATGCCGCTCTGGAGCCCAATTCTTCCGTCAAGGCCGCTAAGTACGCCGCCGATTACGACAAGTCGATCGCCGGGCAGAAGGGTTGGTGCTTGGGCTCCTTTGCCTTCCTTTGGGGCGATAAGCAAGAAGAAACACCGACTTGGTTCGGCATGTTCTTGCCTACCGGAGAGAAAACGGAAGCGGTGGATGTTATCCGTCAGCGATGGACGGGCAAACCGAGCGCAAATCTTGCCCCGCGCATTCTCTCTGAGAAGTGCTCAGTCAGTCGCAAAGACGCCGTCGCAGGTGGAACGGCGGAGATCAATGTTGAGGCGAGTGATCCTGAGGGCGACTCCTTGCAATATTGGTATGAGATGCGCTGGGAAACCGGTTACAAGACCTACGCCGGCGAAAACGAGCAGAAGCCGGATGTTGTCCCTGGCTACGACTGGAAGATGCTTGGCCCGAAAACCACGATGAAACTCCCCACTCGACCGGGTGCCTACCGGATTTATCTGAGAGTCACCGACGGTAAGGGTTCAGCCGGGTTGAGCAGGTGGTCAACACTGTGGGGCTTGTGATCGGTGTCGGCATGATCGGC
>CAZAVC010000241.1:0-4237 GCA_964488265.1 uncultured Fimbriimonas sp. | reverse complement strand
GGGAGATCAAGGAGCGGCATATTCGAATAAGCATAACGAACGAACGGAGGCAGTAGCGCACAGATCGTAACAATAATGCTGACGCCCAAGAGAACGGTTGGCAGGTAAAACTCCGAGTGATGCGAAAGAAGATCGTGGTCGGCAACTGGAAAATGAACCTGCTGCAAGCCGACGCGGCAGCCCGAGCAACGGAGCTCAAAGAACTCGTCGGAGAAAGTTCGGGGTGCGAAGTCGGGATTTGCCCCACGTTCCTCTCCATCTCGCCCGTTGTCTCGGCCCTGGAAGGCTCGGGCATTGGCGTGGGCGCGCAAGACGTTTTCTGGAAGGATTCCGGTGCGTTTACTGGATTCCTCAGCGCAGCTATGATCGCCGATGCGGGCTGCAAGTATGTGCTGATCGGTCACTCAGAGCGACGCGGTCGATTTGGAAAACTAGAAGTACCGGAGTCAACTCTTGGCTTCTTTGCGGAGACAGACGAGACGGTTAATCTAAAGCTGAAGGCGGTTTTGGGAACAAGCCTCACCCCGATCGTTTGTGTAGGTGAGACGCTTGCCGAGCGCGAAGCGGGCAAGACGGACGAGGTTATTGCCGCCCAAGTGCACGCGATGCTGGAAGGAATTGATCCTGCGGCGTTTGCTGCGGGAGTCATTGCCTACGAACCTGTCTGGGCGATCGGCACCGGGCAAGTTTGCGATTCGACGGAAGCAAACCGCGTTTGCGGATTCATCCGATCGGTCCTGCCCGAATCCATTCAACAGACGGTTCGGATTCAATACGGTGGAAGCGTCAACCCGGCGAATGCGGCCGAACTGTTCTCGCAACCGGAGATCGACGGTGGATTGGTCGGTGGAGCCTCGCTTAAGCCAAGCGACTTCATTCAGGTGATTCGGAGCGCATCGTAGTGTCTGGCTTGGCAGGGAAGTCTGTTTCGGCAACCAAGGTAACGATCGCTGAGCTGATTCAGCCAAACGAGGCGAATTACCTCGGAAAAGCCTTTGGTGGCGCGTTGCTGTCCAAGATCGACCTTTGCGCCTACGCAACCGCGAGCCGATTCGCGGGCAAAGTGTGCGTCACCGCCAGCTTTGACCGAGTGGATTTCCATGAGCCGATCGAGGTCGGCGAACTGGTAACGCTTGAAGGAATGGTGGGTTTTGTCGGACGAACTTCGGTGGAGGTCATCGTCGAGGTGTACGCCGAGAATGTCCGCACGGGGCATCGGCGACACACCAACACCGCGCGAGTCACTATGGTCGCCCTCGAGGATCTTAAGCCGAGCCCGGTACCGCAGCTCATCTGCGAATCTCGTGAAGATCGCATTCGATTCTTGCAGGGCAAACTTCGCCGCGAACTGCGGACCAAGCACCGTGCTGAAAGAGCTGCGCTGGAATCGGTTTTCGAGCAGCTAACCGATGATAAGCTTCTCCACCTCATCGAGGCTAAGGAGATTGAAGAAGAGATCCTTGCTTACAAGGCGGAATTCGGATCCTAGCGCCGTTCTAGTCGAACAGGCTTGAAGGAAGCGCTCCCTCATGCTTGAGGAGCGCTTCTTTTCTAGAAAGGCCCCCTGCGTATCCCACTAGTCCGCCCGTCCCGATCACGCGATGACATGGGACAATGATGGAGACGGGGTTCGAGCCGTTTGCCGAGCCGACAGCACGGGAAAGGTTGGGATCACCGAGCGTGTTCGCAAGCTCACCGTAGGTTGTAGTGCTGCCGAACCCTACGTTGAGAAGGGCCGCCCAGACCCTTCGTTGAAACTCCGTTCCGTGCAGGTCTAGAGCCACTTCGAATACCTTTCTCGACCCTGCGATGTACTGCTCCAGTTCGGCTACCGCTTGCTCGGTATGACCGTTGGAAAGGGTAAGCACTTCCTCCTGGGCGTTGATCACCTCATCGGCAAAGGTGAGACCAGAGAGCCCAGCGTCGGTCGCCCAGAGACGAATGAGCCCCCAAGGGCTCGGGAGTTCGGCGTGCCCGGTTACTGGTCCGAAATCTAGTTTTCGAGGATTCTTACGCACGGCCTACAGGCGTCCAGAAAGGGATTTTGAGAGCACAATTTGAAAGGCATCGGTCGGCATTCGCTTGGCTCCCCCCAACATAGTCGCAGTCAAAATCATGGTCGCAATCCGCTCTAGGGTCTCCATGCGATAAGCGGCGTCCCAAAGGTCCTTTCCGATAACGGTTGCGCCATGACCTGCAAGAAGGAATGTTTTGTGATCTGGACAAAACGGTCTCATCGCGATGGGAAGTTCATCCGTTCCGGGCATCCCAAACGGCACCAGGGCAACGGGACCTAACACTTCCGCAGCCTCGGGCATAACATCGTCTGGGAGCGTCTCTCCAGCCAGCGCAAACCCCGTGGCGATCAGGGGGTGAGCATGAACAACCGCTTGGCAGTCGGGTCGCTGCCGATAAAGCTCCAGATGCATGAGCAACTCGCTGCTGGGCTTGTAAGTCGGCTCGCTTGGAGTGGCATCCCTAAATCCAAGTCTTTGCGCGCTGGGAGAAGAAACTACGTTGCCATCCAGGTCGACAACCACTAGCTGGTCGGGCTTGAGGTGTCCTTTAGGGACACCGCTCGGCGAGGCAAGCAGTAAAGAGTCGCTCAGCCTGCAACTGATGTTCCCCTCGGTGGCTCCCACAAGGTTCTTGAGTGCAAGGAAGGTTCCTACCTCGCACAGTTCTCGACGCAGTTCGCGTTCGTTCAAAGCAAAAAGATTATGAAGCCCATCGCGGCTCAAAGGGTGACCTGCGATGGGCTTCGACCGACTTAGTCGTTTTCTGCGCCTGCGTAGGGCGAAGAGTAGTTCGGTGGTTCCTTGGTGATCTGCACGTCGTGCGGGTGCGACTCTCGCAATCCGGCGTTGGTGATCTTGACAAATTCCGCATTGTCGCGAAGTTCCAAGAGGTTGGACGCACCGACATAACCCATGCCCGATCGGAGACCTCCGACCAGTTGATCCATTGTGTCCTTCAGGGTGCCCTTGTATGGAACTCGGCCCTCGACTCCCTCCGGAACAATGACCGCTCCGGCTTCTTTCACTTGCATGTAGCGATCGCTCGATCCAGACTTCATCGCTCCGATGCTGCCCATGCCTCGATACACCTTGTAGGCTCGATTTCGGAAGATTTCCACCTCGCCGGGGCTCTCTTCGCAGCCTGCGAACATGTTGCCCATCATAACGCTGTTCGCTCCTGCCGCAAGACATTTCACGACGTCACCCGATGAGCGAATGCCGCCATCGGCGATGGTTGGAATTCCCAGTTCGGCGGCTTCCTGAGCACAATCGTAAACGGCGGTGAATTGCGGAACGCCGACACCGGCAACCACTCGAGTGGTGCAGATCGAACCTGCACCAATACCAATTCGTAGGCCGTCTGCACCCAGTTCGTGCAGAGCGCGAACGCCCGCGCGGGTCGCTACGTTACCGGCGATCACTTTCAGCTCAGGAAGTCGCTCCTTGAGCATCTTAAGGCAGTTCATCACGCCCTTGGAGTGACCGTGAGCGGCATCGATGACAATAAAGTCCACTCCGGCGTCGTGTAAAGCCTTCGCCCGCTCGTAAGGCTCGCGAAGAGCGCCGATAGCCGCTCCGATCACCAAGCGACCTTTAGAGTCTTTGGTGGAAAGCGGGTGCCTCTGAATCTTGAGGATGTCTTTGATGGTGATGAGACCCGTGAGAAGGCCGTTTGCATCCACGATGGGAAGCTTTTCAATCCGATGCTCGGCAAGCATCATTTGGGCTTCCTCCAGGGTGGTGCCGGGCTTAGCCGTGACCAGATCTTTGTTGGTCATTCGGGTCGAAATCTTTTGGGTGTAGTCAGATTCGAATCGAATATCGCGGTTGGTGAGAATTCCAACCAAGCGACCATCGACATCAACGATTGGAACGCCGCTAATGTGATACCGCTCCATGAGGTTAACGGCGTCTTGGATCGTCTCTTCTGGGCCGAGCTTGAACGGCTTGGTGATAACGCCGGATTCGGAGCGCTTGACTCGATCGACCGCGCTTGCCTGTGCATCGATGGGCATTGTGCGGTGCAAAACTCCCACGCCACCTTCGCGGGCAATGGCAATTGCTAGGCGCGCATCGGTTACCGTATCCATCGGCGCGGAAACGATGGGGACTCGTAAGCGAATTCCGGGGAGGAACTCGGTAGACAGGTCGGTTTCGCTGGGCAGAACTTCGGTGTGCTGGGGCACCAGGAGGACATCATCGAAGCTAAGTGCCTCTCG
>CAZAVC010000240.1:0-4251 GCA_964488265.1 uncultured Fimbriimonas sp. | reverse complement strand
TCTCCCGATGGAATTACTATGAACAAGAAACTCGTTATCGGAAGTATCGCTCTCGTTGGTGCGGCTATGGCAGTCGCGCTTGCACCGACCTCTGGCCTGAAGAAGGGCGAGAACGTCTCCGCGTTCCACCCAGAGCACGTTGCAGGTCCTCTTGCCAACTCCACCAAGTGCTTCCCTTGCACGTTCCAAAACCGACCGCAAGCACAGGTTTGGGTCAACAGTGACTCCATGACCAACGTTGCAGCGATCGCAAAGGTTCTCGACAAGGCTATGGACGCTCACAAGGGTTCCGAGTTCAAGGCCATGATCGTCATGCTCACCGACAGCAACAAGGTTGCTGCCACCAAGACCGCTGCCAAGGAGTTCGCTTCCAAGTCCGGTCTCAAGAACATCGCTGTTTCGGTTCTCGCCAAGACCGACGATGCGGTATCGGCATACAAGATCAACCTCTCGAACGATGTTAAGAACACCGTCGTGGTTTACAAGGACTGGAAAGTCGCCGCTTCGATGGTCAACCTCGTAGCCGACGAGAAGGGCGCAGCCGCTCTGTCCGGCGCAATCTCCTCCGTCGCCAAGTAAGGTCGACTCGCGAAACAAAAAAGACCCCGGCAATCTCTGCCGGGGTCTTTTTTCGTTTGATTTTCTAATCGGTCTTGACGCCAAGAAGAGCAGCCAGACCGCGGGCGGTATCGTCGGTTGGATCAAGTTCCAAAGCCGAAATCACGTCTTTTTTGGCCACGTCTGTTTTCTTGAGTTGCAAAGCGGCCCCGGCGCGCGCCGTGAGGTATTTCACGGAATTTGGGATTACCGTTACCGCCTGGTCTGCCCACTGATAAGCTCGATCATAATAGAGCGGCACTTTGGCAAGTTCGACCTCGTCCTTTGACTGATTTGCCATTTGGGCAAGCTTTTGGAGAGTCATGCTCAGAGAGCCCTTCGCCTCGATCACCGTTTTCTTCAGGGCATCGGAATCGCGCATTGAGTCTTTTGTCTCGTTGAGGATGGCCTGCTCATAGTTGCGAGCCGCCTCTTCAGGTTCATCTAAGACGTCGTAGATTCTCCCTAGCGCAAAAAAGGGCGTCACTTGAAGAGGATTCGACTTTGAGAGAGCAACGAAGTAGTTTTTGCCTTCGACGAGGGCCTTCTTATCCTCTTCCGAAAGAGTATCGCCCGCAGCGAGCTTTTGGAGCGGCTCCTTCGTTAGCTCTTCCGCCTTTGAAACCACTTTGGAGTACTCGTCCATGGTTGTGATGAGCGGGACTCCCGGCGCAACCTCCGTCTGCGTGTTGGAGAACACAATTGCACCGGCGAACGCGATTACAATCGCCGACGGAACGATTGCTCGCTTCCACCTTGCGTTAGACAGGGGCTTTCCAGACTGCATGGCACTCATAGATTAGTCGCTCACAACAACGTTTACCAATTTTCCTTGGACCACAATGACTTTGCGGATAGTCTTGCCGTCAGTGAAAGTCTTGACACGATCACTGGAAAGGGCAAATTCCTGGAGCTGTGCATCGCTAGAACCCGCCGCTACTTCCAAAGTATCGCGCAACTTGCCATTCACCTGAACGGCAACGGTTACGGAGTCGGACTTCGCCAGTTCAGCATCAAACTTCGGCCATTCGGCAAGATAGGTCCCCCCTTCCTTCCCGAGTGATGTCCAAAGTTCATCCGCGCTGTGCGGGGCACCAGGCGAGAGCAGAAGCACCAGCGTCTCAGCCGCTTCCGACAGGCATGCCTTTCGCTCCGGCGACAGCGCAGCCAGATCGGCGCCCTTAAGTACATCGTAAAGCTCGTTCACGTACTTCATCAACCACGATACGTAGGTGTTGAAGCTGAACCGCTCGATGTCATCCGTGCAGTTCTTGATGGTTTGATGCGTCACCCGCCGAACCCTCTTAACGAAGTCATCCGCCTCTCCAAAGGCAAGCGCTCCGGACCAGTTGGGATTGTAGTGAGGCTGGAGATCGCTCACCCACTTGAATATCCGGGAAAGGAATCGGACCTGACCCTGCATGCCCTCGTTTTGCCACTGGACGTCGGCATTAAAGGGCGCAACGAAGAGCAGATACATTCGCAGTGCGTCGGCTCCGCAAAGCTCAACCGCTTCGTCAGGAGTGACCACGTTGCCCTTGGATTTGCTCATCCGCACCCATTTCCAAGTGAGGTCGCTCTCGGGCAGAGTCTTTGCTTCTTCAAACGAACAAAGAATTCCATCTTCTCCCACGCCGAGTCGCTCTCCCTCTCGGGGTTTGCGATAAGGGGTGTTCGCCAAGACCTGACCTTGGTTAAGCAACCGCTTGAAGGGCTCCTTCACCGGAACCAACCCTTCATCAAAGAGCACCTTCGTCCAGAATCGGGCATAGAGCAGGTGCATCACCGCGTGCTCCGCGCCGCCGACGTAGCAATCAACGGGCATCCAATACTTCACCGCGTCCGGACTCCAACCTTGATTTGGGTTGTGTGGGTCGCAGAAGCGAAGGAAATACCACGATGAGCAAGCGAAGCCGCCCATCGTGTCGGTTTCGCGTCGACCCAAGCGACCGTCGCGATCCGTGACATTTACAAAGCTCTCGATGCGAGCGAGCGGACTGGACCCATCGTCCGACGGTTCGTAGTTCTCTACCCATGGCAGTTCCACGGGCAGGTCGGAATCGGGAACGAGCTGCTCTTCTCCTTCGGCACTGTGGATGACCGGGATAGGACAACCCCAGTATCGCTGCCGAGAGATGAGCCAGTCGCGAAGCTTGTACTGAATCTTCCGCTCGCCGATTCCCAGAGCCTCTACCCACTCTCCAAGAGCTTGCTGGGCTTGAGAAACGGGTTGACCGGAGTACTCGCCACTGTTTACGAGCACCGAATCTTTGGATTCAAAAACGGTCGTGAACCGCTTAACGTCGGCAAGGTACTCATCCAAGGTCGCGCCTTGCTCTTTCAGGTACTCAGGCGTGGGCTGGATGACTGGAATGACATCGAGACCAAATTTGATGGCGAAGTCGAAGTCTCTTTGGTCGTGTCCTGGAACGGCCATGATCGCGCCCGTACCGTAGGTTGCCAAAACGTAGTCGGCGATCCAGATTGGGACCTTTCCTCCGGTTGCGGGGTTGATCGCGTAGGCTCCGGTGAAGACTCCCGACTTTTCGCGAGTAGTTGCGGTGCGATCTGCATCGGAAAGCGCTTTGGCTTCCTCTTGGTAAGCCTTGATCCGCGCTCGATCTTCCTCAGTCACAGGAAGAAGGTCGACCAGGGCATGCTCAGGGGCAAGCACGCAGAAAGTCATGCCGAAGATCGTGTCGATGCGCGTCGTGAAAACATCAAAGTAGCGAGCCTTGTCCGGTGAGCCCGCATCTTCCGAATCGAGATCGAGCCGCTTCCCTTCTCGCTCACCCGTACCTGCGACGCGCAACGAGAACTGAACACCTTCGCTGCGGCCGATCCAGTTGCGCTGCATCGCCTTGATGCCTTCGGGCCAGTCGAGGGTGTCTAGATCGTCCAGGAGGCGTTGGGCGTAATCGGTGATCTTGAAGAACCACTGAGCGATCCATTTCTTCTCGACCACTGCGCCAGACCGCTCGGCTCGACCGCCAATGACTTCCTCATCGGCAAGAACCGTCTTGTCGACCGGGTCCCAGTTCACGGCGGCGAGTTTGCGATAGGCGAGCCCTCGCTTGTAAAGGATGGAGAAAATCCACTGCGTCCACTTGTAATAGTCGGCGTCGCTGGACTTGAAGGATCGGGACCAGTCGTAAGAAATGCCGACCATGTCGATCTGTCGCCGATAGTTGTCGGCGTACTTGTCGATCATTGGAGCGGGGTGGCTCTTCCGCTTGATCGCCTCGTTCTCGGCGGGCAGACCGAAGGCGTCGAAGCCCATCGGGTGGAGGACGTTGTAGCCCTGCATAAACTTCATTCGACAGAGAACGTCGGTGGGAATGTAGTTCCGGCAGTGTCCAACGCTAAGACCCGCTCCGGACGGATACGGGAAAAAGTCCATCCCGTAGAACTTGGGTCGGTCGGCGTCAACCCGGGTTTTAAAGAGGTCGGTTTCCGTCCACTTCTGGCGCCATTTAGACTCAAATTCTTTCGGTTCGTAGCGGTCGAGCATGAATTCTAAAGGTACCAGACCAACCGGGTTTTACAGCACCGCCGGCGGTTGGGAGCCATGATCACCGCTGCAACCTAAGGGCAGTGATCCGATCGTTAAATGTTGCGGCGAAGACGTGATTTCCCTTGACGGCGGCGGAAGAC
>CAZAVC010000239.1:0-4263 GCA_964488265.1 uncultured Fimbriimonas sp. | reverse complement strand
AGGGAAGTGAGTCAAAGTTTCGACGCGATTGCTGAACTGTTCGGTCTTAGTCCCGCCGCCCTTCAAAAGGCGAAGGAGCGAAGCGGAAAGGTTGGTGAGAACTCGTCAGAGAGTCGAGAACTTGGCAAGGCGTCCCTCGCCGACGGTCGTTTCGAAGAGGCGGTTGAGCACTATCGCCGTGCTGTCGAACAAGCCGAAGGGGCAGAGACAAGCGAGGCGTTCGCTTCCGCAGTCGATCTTGCGGGCGTATATGAGTACGGCGATCTCTTTCCACAGGCCCTTCGGCAATACCAAACGGCGCTGAAGATTGCAGGGGAGCAAGCCGAACCCCACGTTGGCATATCGGATGTTCTTCGACGTTACGGTCGCTTCCAAGACTCGATTGAAGAGCTCAAGCGGGCGCGTGACCTGGAACCGCAAAACGCCTTCATCCACTTTAAGCTATCCGAAACTCTGCTCGAAGCGGGCTACGCTAAAGAAGCGCTGCTCAGCGCCATGCAAGCCGTTCTGAACAGTCCGGAAGACGCCTTCTACCATTATTGGACGGGGGATCTACAGATTCGATTGGAACGCTTTGATGAGGCCCTAGAATCCTTCAAAGCCGCAATCGAGCTCAGCCCGGGCGATGATCTGTACCTGCTTCGCGCTGCGGTTGCCTTTTGGCGGGCAGGGAAGAAAACCGAAGCGATCAAGTCGGTGAGACTTGCCAGCGACCTGGACCCCTCGAACAATCTCTATTACGGACTCCTTGAGGCCCTATACGAGGCAAACGACCAACTCGCCGAAGCAGCGATGGAAAAGGATCAGGCGGCCAAGATGGACGCCTACGACGATGATCGACTGGATCGCATTCTGCGAGAGATGAAAATCTCTTAGCGGATGCCCTGTTTCGCCATTTCCACCGCTTTCAGGGGAGCCTTCGCCTTGTTCTGAGTCTCGACAAACTCTTTCGTGGGGTCAGAGTCAAAAACGACTCCGGCCCCGGCTTGGACGTAGGCTTTGCCGTCTTTCAGCAAGATGGTTCGAAGAACAATGCAGGTATCGAGATCGCCTTTGAGATCGATCAGACCAACCGCGCCCGCATAGGAGCCTCGCCTTGTAGGCTCCAATTCGTCGATGATCTGCATCGCCCGGACCTTCGGGGCTCCGCTCACCGTCCCAGCGGGAAATGTTGCGCGAATGAGGTCGTAGGCGTCCATCTCTGGGCGAAGCTCACCGGTCACCTCGCTGACGATGTGCATGACGTGGCTGTAGCGTTCGATCACCATCAGGTCATCAACGTTTACCGAGCCCCAGTCACAAACTCTCCCAAGGTCGTTGCGCCCAAGGTCCACGAGCATGATGTGCTCAGCTCGTTCCTTCTCGTCAGCGAGAAGCTCAGCGGCGAGGGCGTCATCTTCCTCCAAAGTCTGACCTCGCCACCGAGTACCTGCAATGGGCCGCACTTTGGCTTTTCTGCCGTGTAAAGAGACCATCAGTTCTGGAGACGCCCCGACAAGGTCAAAGTCGCCGAATCGTAACAGGAACATGTAGGGCGACGGGTTTAAGGATCGGAGCGCTCTGTAAACAAGAACGGGGTGAACGTCGCACGAAGTCTCGAATCGCTGGCTGGGCACCATCTGCACGCCATCTCCGGCGGTGATGAAATCCTTCATCACTCGCACCATCTCTTCGTATCGCTCTTGAGAGACGTTCGAACTGACAACATGCTCAGAGTTGGTGGGTTCCGGAAGGGGAGGGAGCGCCCCGTCTAACCGACCCAGGATAAAGTCCATTTCTTCCTGAGCGATCTCGGGATTTGTCTCGTCTTGCAGAACCACAACGCGAATGATGTTCTTTGCATGGTCAAAGACCACCACCGCTTCGGCGAGCATCATCGCGAGATCATCAATCTGAAGATCGTCCAACTGGCTGTCAGGCAGCTTTTCAAAGAATCGAACGATGTCGTAGGACATCAAGCCAACGGCTCCACCCGCGAAGTGCCCAAAGCTCTCTGCGACGTGCCCCATCGCTTCTAAGTGGCTTTTCAGGAGGTCTAGAGGGTCTGATCCAGCCTCAAGGGTCTCGTCAACCGTTCCTTCAGCCGATTCGACCCTTACCTTTGAACCTTTCGTTCGAACCACTTGCTTTGGCCTCACCCCAAGAATCGAGTATCGGGCGAGCCGTTCTCCACCCGTGACCGATTCCAATAAGAACGAATACTTGGAATCGTGCGCAAGCTTCCAATAGGCGCTCAAAGGCGTTTCCAGATCGCCAAGGATTTCCTTCACAAGCGGCTTGAATCGTGTCTTCGTTCCAGGGATTGCGTCAGGCATCGGTGCAAGGATTATGGACCTGTGACAAACTAAAAGTGTGGAAGGCTTCACCACATATCAAGGGCGACTCGCGATCTATAACGAGGATCACGTAGACACCGACCGAATAATCCCTGCCCGATTCCTCTCTCGCGTCAGTAAGGTGGGGTTTGGCGAACTCCTTTTTAGCGACGTTCGAGGTCCGGAGTTTCCGCTTGATCTCCCTGAGGCTGCGGGCGCGAGCATCTTGGTTGTGGGAACAAACTTCGGTTGTGGGTCTTCCAGAGAGCACGCGGTGTGGGCCATCCAGCAAGCCGGATTTAAGGCGGTCATCGCACGAAAGGATGCCGATTCACCGGGATACTCAGACATTTTTCGAGGCAACTCCGCTAACTGCGGAATGCTCTTGGTAGAGGTCGACCCCGAAGCGCATGCAGAGTTGGTCTCGCTAGGACAGGGAGCGGAAGTTACGGTTGACCTTCCCAATCAAAAGGTCATCGGCACTCGCGAATATGGGTTCGACATCGCCCCCGCAACAAAACATGCTCTGGTCAACGGCTTAGATCTGATCGGCACCACGCTTGTTCATTCGGACCAGATCGGTGAATACGAGGCAAAGATGCCCGCCTACAGCGGTCGAGGAGAAGCGTGATCGGACGACGCTTGCGACTACTTGGCGGCTTGACGCTGACCTGTCTCCTCGTTCTCCTTCAGGGTTGCCAGCCCTCGGGGGCTGTTGAGACCGCCGAGAATCGCGATAAACCGGTCGTCGTTGCCTCAACCGACCCAGCCCAGGTCGAATCGACAGTCTCAGCGGACAGTTCAAAAGATCAAGAACCCGCCGCAACTGAAGCGCCGTTTGAACGCTCGGAAAACCCCTCCCGAATCAACCAGCTTGATGAGTTGAAAATTGCCGAGGTCAAGATCGGCAAAGACACTTACAAACTCTGGTTGATGGATACCGACTCCAAACGGCAAGAAGGGATGATGTTCCTAAGACCCGGAGACGTGAAGGCTTCCGAAGGAATGCTTTTTGTGTTTCCTGAAAAGCAAATCGATGACGGACAGCGTGGGTTCTGGATGAAGAACTGCACCTTCGACATCGACATTCTTTACGTGGAGGATTCCGGCAAGGTCGTTTCCGTTCATCGCGGTGTAGCGGGTAACGAAACATCGCTTCCCCCTGGAGGCGACTATCGATACGTGGTGGAACTGCTTTACGGACAGGCGAAAAAACAAGGCATCAAGAAGGGCTCGGTTATCCCGATTCCTAAGAACCTCAGCGCCATTTAACTCGAAAGAAACTTCTCGATCGCCTCGTCCAGCATCTCTTCGGTGAGACGACCTGTAAATGTGTTTTGCTGAGATGGGTGGTAAGAGCCTACGACCCTGAACATGCCATTTGAGCCTTCAACTTCGCTAACGGTCGAATGACCAAACTTTGGGGACTTGACTCCCAGCGCCCGGTGAGTTCGATCCCACGCGAGATTCCCTAAGCATAAGATCGAATGCCAGGAACGGCTTTCAAGCAGTGCTAACAGAAAAGGACTACACGCCTTGATTTCGTCTGGTGTTGGCTTGTTGTCGGGCGGGGCACAGTGACACACCGCCGTGATGAGAACGCCCTCTAAGCGCAATCCGTCATCGAGTCCGGTTGATGACGGCTGGTTGGCGACTCCCGCTTTGTGGAGTGCCCTATAGAGCCAATCACCGCTCCGGTCACCCGTGAACATTCTGCCCGTGCGATTAGCGCCGTGGGCAGCCGGTGCAAGTCCAACAATGAGGCGAACCGCATCTGGATCGCCAAAATTCGGCACTGCTTTTGCCCAATAGCTTTCTTCAAGAAAGCTTTTTCTTTTCTCAGCTCCGATCTTCTCGCGCCATTCAACAAGTCTAGGACAAGCTCGACAAGCAACGATCCGACCGTTTAGGTCCTCGAACTCAGCAAGACGGGTGAGTGCGATATCTG
>CAZAVC010000238.1:0-4266 GCA_964488265.1 uncultured Fimbriimonas sp. | reverse complement strand
TTTGGTGCGCTCCTCATCTCTGGCCCTGCCGAGACTGAGGCATCTTGCCTAACCTGGCTGCAGTCCCTTGACATGAAGGGTTACGAGCTCATGGGTTCGCCGACTCTAATGACCGGGCAAACCATCGGCATCGTGTATGAGGACGCGCACGTGGCTCCCCCCTTCGAAGTTGTGGTCGAATATCAGATCGATGCGGAGAACAAGCGAGAGATCGTCGCGGGTCACCACTTCCCCAAGAATCCGCAAAAGGAATACCAAGGCACGGTTGGACAAACCGGGCATCTTGTGACCATCACCGTGCCCGAAACGAAAGGATTCCCGATCCGACGGTTAGGCATTCGGTTGCTGGAAGAAGGAACGCTGCGAATCGCGGGGATAGAGATCTCCGGCACGCCCGTTCTGGACCTCACCAACGGCGGATCACCCGCTCAGCAGTTGCAGTGGATGAACGCAGTCGACGATTGGTCAAAGTGGTCACTCGGATTCCGGCTCAGCCATGAATCTGGGGACGGACTTTTCCTGCATGGTGCCGGGGGCGTTTGCGACGTTTCTCTCGCGGCGGACATTCATGTCACGCTCGCCGATCGGTGCGGGCTTGTTCTTGGATGCACTGGCCTGCACCGTTATCTCGGGCTGGTTCTCACCGCGGATGGCAGTATTCAGCTGATCCAACAATATGACGAGGAAACGATCGTATTGGCGGAAGAGCGATTCCGTGGGACACCATTCTCATCACATCCGTTTCGATTCAGCGCACTCTATGTTCCGGAACGGGGGGCTACCATCCTTGAAGGCAGTATTGGGGACAATCTCCTGCGAATCGGAGTGCAAGGGAGACATCCAGGATCGGTTGGTTACCTTATCTCGGAAGGCCGAATAGACAGCCCATTACTCTCCATTCGACCTGTCGCAAGGGCGTAACGGAAGAAGTATTCAAGAGTGGAAGGGTCGGCAAAGGACTCATGGTTAGGAGGTTTGAATCTTGACCTTTGAAGGTTTACGGAAAGACCCGTAGGATCGAAGGATCAGGATCGTGTCTGCATCTTTTTCTAGGTGCTTTGGAAAAGCATGCCCATTTTTAATAGGCGTGTATGAGACCGATTGTGATTTCGACTCCCTCCACTCTTGCTAGCTCATAGTTCGACTTCGATCTTCACCACTGCGTTGTACTCGTCAATTTCGTCTTGGAGGGTGTCGACTTCTTTTTCCCAAGACTCAATCACTTCGGCGAGATGCGCGGCCGTTAACTGGACTGTGTAGTTCACCGGGGCTCCCCCAAATCCATATTCATTCGGCCCCTCGCCCGTAGGGATGCCCTTCGCCCACGAAATCAGACCTCGTAACTCAGCAATACGGTTGATCTTCTCTTGGGCCTCCCGGTTGGCGACGGTAATGGCGGCCTTCAGCTTCGCCAGTTTTTCCACCGCCGCCGTCAAGTTTGCCAATTCCTGAGTCAGATCAAACTGGACGGGGACGCCTTCCGCAAATCGGTTGTGGCCCACAATTCTCTCTTGCAGGGTGCGAACAAGCTTTATTTGCCTATTCTTTAGCTTGAGAGCTTTACTCAGCGACACTTGCGCCATACCCATTTATAGGCTTCGAGCAAAAAAATGGGAAGCCGTGCAGGCTCCTCAAAGTATCTTGAACTTCTTTCGTTGATTAAACGTTGGTGGGAACGCGAGGCGCGGGCTTCGCGAAATACTCTTTGAAGCGGCGATCGTCCTGACCCGTGTTCGGATCCCAATCGACGTCCTCGTAAAAGTCGCCAAGAAGCCGCTCTACAAGTGGGCGAGCTCGTTCCGATATTCGAAACTTAAGCCATCGACCCTGAAAGTCGCTGTGGACTACAAAGGCGTCTCTCAATTTCGTTAAGCGAAGATCAACGGTGTGACGATCCAGATCAAGGACGGTTTGAATGTCCTGAATAGTCATCGACTGCTTTAGCAGAACGCGCATGATTCGCACGGCGATCGGATCGGCGAAGCACTTTCCAAAACTCACGATTCGGTGCATTTCATCTTAGTGATACGACATCGTTCACTGATATATCTTCCTTTTCGGAAACGACTTAATGAAATCCTCTGAACCTCGTGATAAAAACCCTCAGACTCGATTCAATAGAGGAAAAGATAGATGGAGAACCCTTCTCTCACGCTAAAAATGGTTTTTCTTGATCTATCAGTGGAAGCAGATTTCCATCAGCCGAGACACCGTAAAAAGTCCAGAACTTTACAACAAAGTGTCTAGGGTCGTGGAAAGTTGTGATCATTTCACATTCTTTTAACAATGGCACTTCTCAATTGAGAAGTACCGATTGGAGATTCCATGAAGAAAGGTTTTACACTCATTGAGCTGCTCGTCGTTATTGCGATCATCGCAATTCTCGCTGCTATCCTCTTCCCGGTCTTTGCCCAGGCGAAGGCTGCTGCTAAGAAGACGACTGACCTTAGCAACCAGAAGCAGATCAGCCTCGGCTTGATCATGTACTCGGCAGACAATGACGACGTCCTGCCCAGCGCTTACTTCCACCGCGCATTCAACCCCGCGCTTGGCGGTACCGCAGGTGGCTACGTTCACTGGTCCGCCATGGTCCAGCCTTACGTGAAGAACCTTGACATGTTCGTCTCTCCTGGCGACCAACTTGGCGGTCACGCACCGACCTGTTTCGCTTCGGGTAACAACAACAGCGGCCGAGGCTTCCCAGGCGGACAACAGCCTGACCGATGCCCGAACGGCGGTCAAGTCCCGGGCGTTCCGACGGTTGGCGGATCGATCGTGGACGATCAGGTGCCTCGCCTTTCCTACACGGTTAATAGCGCGGTCATTCCTCGCCTTCGCAACATCCTCGACCAAACGGTTGGTGGCATTCGAGTCGTAAGCGTCACCGCTCTCGACTCCCCTGCAAACACGATCTACATCATGGGTCTCACCAGCAGCCTTCAGTGCTTGAACGGGCAATCGCTCGGTACGGGTCTTCGAAACTCCTCGCACCGATCTGCGAACGCAGTCACCCGAGATGCGGCGAACAACACCCCTTACTTTGGCGAGAACACCGACGGAACGTCTTCCCCGCTCTACGCTCTGAACTTCCAACAGATCGTCAGCCCGGCGCGAAACATCTTCCAGATTTGCCAGCAAGGTCAAGCCAACATGCCGCTGATCACTTACACCAGCGCATTCCGATGGAACAACCAAGGCGACAACTACGGCTTTGCCGACGGTTCCGCTAAGTTCCGCGCATTCGCACAAACCCTGGCAGTCAACAACTACCAGTGGGGCAACCGAATGTACACCGCAGGCGGTACGCCTATCCTCGATCCGATTTCTGGCATCCAAGTCCAGAACTAAGGGCAAACTCACAACCTAGAAAAGACCGATCCCGACACCGGGATCGGTCTTTTCTTATTTCAAGATCAAATAGATTCCGCCTACCGCGGCAAAGAAGAGAACGACTTTGTTGAAAATCGCCTGGGGAATCGCCCCAGCAAATCGCCGCCCGAGGAGTGCTCCCGCAACTAAAAGGGGCAAGCCGCAAGCTACCGTCACGAGGGAGGCGACACTCCACATCGGATTGTTTGGCTGCGACGCGCTGAGTGCAAAGTAGAACGGAATCTTGATAACGTTCACGGTGAAGAAATAAAGGGCGGTGGTGCCCATTAGCTCTTCTTTTTTCATCTCCGTCGCCACCAAGTAGATCTGCATGATCGGTCCGGCGGCATTGCTGACCATGGTCGTAAAGCCTGCCAACACTTCCGTGGCACGAGTTCCCCAAACAGAGTGAGGTACCAATTTATCGCCCAGCTTGCCACGCAAAAGCCCAAGGACCAACATGATCAGAACGATTGAGCCGATGATCGGGTTGAGAGGGTCGGTCACCGACTTCTTATCACCAATTGAGAACAAGGCGACAGTCCCCACGACTAGCCCAAGGCTCACCCACGGAAGCAGTTTTCCAAGGTGATCGAAGCGTGCCTCTTTCCGATAGTAATAGACGGCGAAGCAATCGGCGGCAATGAGGAGTGGGAGCGCCGTTCCCACCGAAAGGCGACCGCCAAAAACAGCGGCCAGCATCGGAACCGCCACAATTCCCGATCCCGGTAGTCCGGTTTTGCTGAATCCGACCAACAGTGCGGCACTTAGCAGGATCGCCCACGAAGTTGGGTCGAGCAAGAGCATTAAAGCCTCCCCTCCCGGTTGATCGCCACGACAAAACGTAAATGAGCAGGCACTTAAGAGTCGATATTACTCACCTCACGTTTTCCGTTC
>CAZAVC010000237.1:0-4292 GCA_964488265.1 uncultured Fimbriimonas sp. | reverse complement strand
GGCTGCCTCGTAGTCCTTTTGTTCCTTCTCCGCGGCTGCTCGAGCTGCTTTCTCGGCTGCTTCGGCCTTTGCCCGCTCGGCCTCGATCTTTTTGTTCTCTTCTCGCCATCGGTTTTGCTCCTTATCGACTGATGCCGCAACTTCGTCGGTGATCAGCTTATCTTTTTTGAAGTCTCCAATTTTGGTGGCGATCGCTTGGAAGAGAGCTTGACCAGACGGATCGTGCTTCGTGTTAAGACGCGCCGCAGCCAAGAGTTGCTCTCCGGCCTCGGTGCCCTTCTTCATTTCGCGATAGATATCGGCGAGATCCAGGTGAAGCTCCGGCGAGTCCTTCACTTCGGTCATGAGCTTTGTCGAGAGTTCGAGCTCAGGAAGAATGGTGGCCCGAGAGATCTCTGGGTTGTTCGCCTTTTGCTTCGTGCCAGCGTAATAGACCAACGCGCCAACGCCTTGATCGACGTTGTCCTTAGATTTCGCAACCTCGAGCGCGCGCTTCAGCACCTCGTCGCGCTTGGTTTGCACAACCTTCGGATCGCTCGAATCGGTGGCGAGCATGGTGAAGTCGTAGAGAGCTTCGAAGCCCTTGAGGTTGAAGCGAGGCTTGTTCGATTTCTTGAAAGCTTCGACCTTCTCTCGGATGATAGAAGTAAGCCGTCCGCGCTCAATTTCACCCTTGATTTGCTCTTTCTGCTTGTCGAAGTCCTTGGGCGGCTTCGGCGTGCTGGAGATCAGCTTAACGATGCTGTAACCCTCGAACGTCTTAACGGGCTCGCTGACATCACCAACTTTGAGCTTGGCGACAGCTTTGTTCTCTGCACTGAAGTCGATTTGTGCGCCCGAGACCAATACGGTCCGGTCGCTCTTCTTCTTGTTTGCTTCAGCAGGCTCGTCTGAATACTTGTTGATCGCGTCGTCGAACGAAAGACCGCCTCGAACTTCTGCGACTACCTTCTTCGCGCGCTCTTCTGCCTTGCCCGGCTCCTTGGAATCAAGGAAAACGATCCGCTTCGCGGTGAACTCGGTGACATACGTGGTCAGGTCTTGATCGGTGACCGTAATCGACGGGCGAAGTTTTATTTGAAGCAGGGTTGGGGCTAATTTCGCAAGAAGAGAAGCCCGCTTCTCGGAGTCCTTCAACTGATCGGCAAGCGTCTTGCGCGCCTGGGTAATTTGCTCGTCAAGGTCTTGACCCTGTGAGACTTCCTTAAACGCCTTTTTGAAGTCTTCCTCGGTTGCGCCTTCCTTCAACTTGCCCATTGCGACGAGTTGCTCGCGAATTCGCTTCTTCTCGTTAACAATTTCGGTGTCAAAGGATTTCAAAACCGACTCGTCGTCCAACTGAACGCCCTCTTGTCGGGCGATCTCGGTGATGGCGGCTTGATCCAGAAGCTGGGTGAGCGCCTGGCCATCCATCATGATTTGGAACTCAGAGGGAAGCTCGGCGCCGCCGAACTGTTGTCCGATTTCCTTGGACTTTTCAGCGAGGTCGGCAACAGTTAGCTTCTGTCCGCCGAACTCGGCGATCACGGCCACTTCCTTACCATCCTTTCCGATAACGGTTCTAGCCACTTGCTGGCGCGAACAAGAAGTGAAAACGACACCGCCAAGTACCACCGCGCCGACAACAATGGCGATGACCTTTCCGCAGCCGGAGTTGATAATGTTCTCTCTGAACTTTGAAATCGACAAGGGAAAACCTCTCGTTAGCTTTGGGCACTCGAGCTCCTTTGCTCAAGAACGCCTCATCCTCTAACCTGATAAAGTATGGCATGAGTTCCTTCCTCGTCAATTTGCGATGAACTTGCCCCATCTCCCGTTGACACGTAGACAAACTTGTTGTATATTGTGTCTACCTATTTGGAGCGCCCCAGCAAACCTTATCGGTAGACAAACCTTGCGATCCCCCTCTAGGAGGATCGGAGTCGGAAGATCCAGCATGGCAAAAGGACTTACACAGCGCCAACTCGAAATCCTCGGTTTTATCCAGGAGTACGTAGATGCCGAAGGGTATCCGCCTTCCATTCGAGAGATTGGAACGAGGTTTGAAATTGGATCCCTGCGCGGAGTTACCGTTCACTTGGACGCACTTGAGAGAAAAGGCTACATCTCACGATCCAACACTCCACGATCCATCAAGGTGGTTCACCCGGAGTACACGCAAAACAATCGCGTGATCATGCTTCCGCTGCTTGGCGAAATCGCGGCGGGTATCCCTATTGCCGCTCAAGAGTCTGTGCAAGATATGGTTCCGGTTCCTTCCGAGATGGTACGCGGAGTCGAAGGGGCCTTCTTGCTCCGAGTTCGGGGCGATTCGATGACCGGAGACGGGATTCTCCCGCGTGACTTGGTCGTTATTCGTCCGCAGCAAACTGCCGTACAAAACGAACTGGTCGCCGTCATGATCGAAGATGAGGCCACCGTGAAGCGGATCAACTACGCGCCGGACGGAATCAAGCTGATGTCCAGCAATCCGGCGTACATGCCGATCGAGATTCACCCTGAAGAGCGATCGTTCGTGATCGGTAAGGTGATCGGCCTTATTCGGGACTACTCTGGCCGAGCGTTCTAGGCGGGTGCGAGGGTTCTAGTCTCTTTCGGGTTGCAGAAACTCAAAAGGACTTTATCCATCTCACTGCTGTGACTCCATGTAGTTTAATTGCCCTTGCCTCGCTGGGATTCGCGGCTCCTTCTGCGGTCCCTAATCAGGTCGATACACAAATATTGATTGCGCAACCCAAGGTGGTTGCCATTTCTATGTTTAAGAACGGCTACGCGTTTGTAACGCGTGAAATTCCTCTCACTAACGGCGAAGCCAACGTGGTCGAGGTACCGCAGGCATCGCTGGGAACCCTTTGGTTTTGGTCCGATAAAGGCGCTCTTGATTCCGTAACCAGTGTTGATGAACTGAACGAGAAGAAAGTGACCGTCCCAGTTGGGTCGTTTGCCCAGGCTCTTGAGCAAAACGTGGGTTGTTCGGTGACGGTGGACACGGGGAACGGCGTTCTTGAAGGAAAGATCCTCGGCGCTATGGGTGAAGTTTTGATCTTGGAACGCAACGGCGGCACCACGGCCATCACGAAGACCTCGATCCGCTCCGTCACTTCCAGCGATGCGAAGTTCAAGTGGACGAGCGAATCCGTTCAGGCCCAGCCTCGGCGCTACTACCGGATCAAGATGAAGGGCAGGCCCGCATCGGTACAAATGATGTCTCTTGAGCGCGGGGTCACCTGGTCTCCTGGATACGCCATCGACATCTCAGACCCCAAAAAGCTACAGGTGATTGCCAAGGCAACCTTGCTGAACGATCTCACCGACCTCGAAAACGTTGAGTCGCGCTTGATCACGGGCTTTCCAAACCTTGAGTTCAAAGATATTCTCGAACCGCTCACCTCACGAATGCCGCTTGACCAGTGGGTGAACACGATGAGTCCAGCAGGTCCAGGCGGATTGGGAGGAGCCGCTAGGAATCGCAGGAGCGAGGCGATGACTCAAAACGCCTACATGCCTGGAGCGGCGGCGAGAGACGCCGATTGGAGCGGTGTTCCTCAAGCGGGTGGAGCGGGACAAGCCATCGGCGACCTCTTCTTCTATGACCTGAAGGGCCTCTCTCTCAAAAAGGGATCGCGCGTGTACCAAACCCTCTTCCGAGCCGAGAGTGAGTACGAGCACATCTACTGCTGGGATATCGAGGACTTGATCGCGAACAACGTCGAATATCGACAGATTCCGCCCGGGCAAGACAAGCTGCCTGAAGAGGTTTGGCATGCCCTTAAGTTCAAGAACTCGGCGAATCAGCCGCTCACAACGGCTCCGGTCTCCATTCTTTCCAACGGCGAGTTGATCGGCCAATCTCAGACATCGTATGTGCCGACGGGTGCCGATGCCGAGGTGCGGATCAACAAGTCACTCGATATTCGGTGCGAGTGGTTTGAGGAGGAGTTGAGTCGCGAGCGAGGGGCGATCAAGCGATACGACAACTGGCCTCTTTACGACCTTGTTCGCATCAAAGGCACCTTGGAAATTCACAACATGAAGGCGGACAAGGTGAAGATGGCCGTGAACAAAGAGTTCACGGGCGAGATTCAATCAAAATCTGCCGAAGCAACGGTGAAGAAAACGGTCAAGTCCCTTCGAGAGGTCAACCCAGGTGGGACGATCAACTGGATTCTCAACGTCGATTCAGGCAAGAAGCAGACGCTCAACTACGAATACACCGTCTACGTCCGCTCTCAAACTTAAAGTTACGGACGACAAAAAGAAAGTGGGTCTACGGAGGATTCCGTAGACCCACT
>CAZAVC010000236.1:0-4299 GCA_964488265.1 uncultured Fimbriimonas sp. | reverse complement strand
CGTGCCAACGCCGAAACGATGCTCGATGATGATGATCCCGAATTGCGGCAACGATATCTGCCTCGAATCATCACCGAGGTCGACCGGCTGAGTTCGATCACCCAAGACCTCCTGGTACTTTCCAGTGCGGAAAGTGGTCCGGTTCGAAAGGCCCCCTGCGATTTCGCGGATACGGTTAGAGCAACCGTTAGCCAGCTGACCACCAAGGCCGACGAAAAGGATTTGCAGCTGAGCTACGACGGTCCCAAGCACTTTGTGATCGAGGCGAACGGGTCGCAGATGATGCAGGTGTGCTTGAACCTTATTGAGAATGCGATCAAATACACCCCCTCGGGGACGGTGCACGTGGAACTCATCGCTCCTGCCGACGATGGGTCGGACGGAATTGTCACGCTTCGGGTGACCGACACTGGAATTGGGATCGCAAGCGACCATATCAGTCGCATCTTCGAGCGGTTCTATCGGGTGGATAAGGGTCGAAGTCGCCAGTCAGGCGGTACGGGTCTAGGGCTCGCCATTGTGAAGCACATTGTTGAGGCTCACGGGGGACAAGTGAAGGTAAGAAGCGCGTTGAATTCTGGTTCGACCTTTGAGGTAACTCTCCCCGTGGGTGACGTCGAAGTGTTTCAACGTCACCTACGCGAAGGCTAAAGGGAGCTTCTGCTTCAGCTCAGAACCCTACGCCGCTTGAACCTGCCGAGATGATGACGGGCGGCTTGGGATAGAGCGACTTGTTCCGATTGCGTCGTCGCGCTTCGGTGAGCAAATCGGGACGGGTGTGCGGGGCAACCATCGTCTGAGAGAACGCCTTTTCAAACACACCCCACATCGGTTCGATGTCGTGCGAGAGGTCGAACACCATGACGCCGTTCGTGGATGCCACCGCCGCCTGAAGCGCGTTGCCTAGGCCGACCGGGTCGTCTTTGAACTGGTCTAGCGCGATTCCGGCATACGACCAAGTCTTGTCGTTGACGGCTCGGTAAGAGAGATATCCAGCGGCTTCCACCGTTGGTCCAATCGGCTTCCCTTGCGTCATGGCATCGAAAACGGTAGCGGTAGGGTAGTAGCAACCCGTCACCAAGAAGTCGAGTTCATCGGCCATTCCCGTCGCCGCGTAATTCCGGGTTAGGAACCAGAAACCGGCATCGAAGTCGTCTGAGCCCCAGTTGTTGCCGTACGACTGGTACTCGCCAAACCAAGAGCCCGCATAGACTCCTAGCTGAGCCGTTGGGCGGAACTTCTGGATGTGCGATCGGAATTGGGAGATGAAGGTCGTAATGACGTTGGCGCGCCAACTCAGCCAGTCTTCGTAGTACGGGCCGGGTTGGATGCCCTTGTTCAACGAGAACGAGTAGGTGAATCGAAAGACGTCGTCTGGCCAGTTAAGCTTTTTGCCAACGTGGCGCTCGAAGAGATCGCGAGTGATGTCGCTGAAATCTCCGTTGATGCCCGTGTATCGGAGTCGGTCGTCGAAGATGATTCCGTTGAACTCGTAGTTGGAGATGAACTCCTCGCCGATCTGGAACAGCCTTCTTCGAACGTAAGGGTTGGTCGGGCTGGTCATCAGCGGATACTGCTTATCGCTCGACTCGCTGAGCTTCACAAAACGTGCCGTCGCGGAGGTTTCGAGCTTGGTGCCAACCTGTGCGTTTCGTTTCAGCCACTCGGCGCTTCTGCCAACGCCACTTAGGATAAAGCCATTCTTCGGAACAACCAGCTCGGTGGGATTGGTGGCACCGAGGTCTTCAAGGTACTGAACGACCTCGCCGGTTGGCTTCATCACCACGACGTTGCCCGCAACCGGGAAAGAAATGGGCGCCTTTGTGGCGGTGCCGACCGAAGTTACACCCACCGAATCGTAGGCGGGCTTCGCTCCCATGTTGATGGTCAGGAGTCCGCTTTTGAGTTGAGCATCGGCCTCGTAGACCACGCTCACTTCGTCTAGCCTTTCAAAGCCCGGACCGGCGTTGAACAGTCGGTGACCATCCGAAAAGGCGTTCATGGCCGCGTAAATGGGCATTCCTTCTCGCTTGCACTCACGCTCAAAAACGCGAACCGGGTCGAACTCTTCCGGCAGGTTCTTCCCCCGCCATTCTTTCAGCTTCGGAGCGTGCTTACTTGGGTAGATCACCTGACCGCTGATCGGCTTGACGTCTAGAACAATAGTGTTGAAGCCTGCTTTCTTGATCCGGGCGACGAGGTCGACGATCTTGCCTTCTTCGTTGTAGCGATCGATGTTGGCGGTGCAGTCGATCCACATGATTCGCCCTTGAAGGTTGTTTCGACGAGCGATGTCTTTAGTAGATCCAAGGACGTCTAGGAAGCGGTCGATCTTAATCGCGGGGAGATCGACAAGCGGATACGCGGGCTGGAAACGACTTTGCCCCGTGGCGGGAAGGCGAGTGCTGAGTAGGACCGGATCGATCTCGTACCCGGAAATCGGTGTGCCAGAACCAAGCGGGCGAGGCTCGGGGGTTTCGTCTTTTCTCACGGCCAGACCTTGAACGGGAGTGTTCTGTTTGGTGGTTGGAACCACAACACCGCCAATTTGGCTCATGAGTAGGAGCATTGCTGTTGGAATCAGTGTCATCGGTTCGTCCTGTGGCGGTTTGTTTGGTGCAAAAGGCTGACCTTTGCACGAACAAAGAAGAATCCTCGTCATTTGACGGGGATTCCCCTTTGTCTAAGTATCGGTCTTTTGAACCCGCACTCTCTAGCTCGTTCGGTGCCTTATCGCAACGAGGGTCTCATCGTAGCAAGATTCTTTCAGCTAGCAATAATGCGGGGTTCTTAACCGATTGTTTTAGTATGCCTTAGCGAAAACCACTCGTTGCTTACTCGGCTTTCCGGAGAACACACAGACACCCGGTTCGGCGTCGGTCGGGTGCAATGGCTCCAGAGGGATGCAGCGGATGGTCGCTTTGGTCGCCTCAGAGATTTTGTCTTCGGTTTCGGTGGTTCCGTCCCAGTGGGCAAGGACGAACCCTCCCCCACCCTCGCCGGCAAATGTGGCTTGGAACTCTTCCCAAGTGTCCACTCGATGAGTGTTCTCCTCGCGGAACTGAAGCGCCTTGTTGAAAAGAGCCTCTTGAATCTCTGATTGCAGAGCAAAGGCGCGCTCAACGACGTTCTCCAGAGCGACGGTCTCTTTGTCGCCCGTGTCTCGGCGAGCCACCGTAAGCGCTCCCGCTTCAAGGTCGCGCGGTCCGACTTCGATGCGAACAGGGACGCCTCGCATCTCCCAATAGTTGTATTTGAATCCGGGAGACTCCTTTTCGCGTTTGTCGACCTTGACGCGTACGCCCTTGTCGCGAAGCTGCTTGGCAAGGTCATCGCTGACCCCGTGAGTTTTCTCGCGGGTTTCTTCGTCTCGTCCCATCGGTACGATCACGACCTGAATAGGGGCTACTCGAGGCGGGCAGACAAGACCCTTATCGTCGGAGTGGGTCATGATCAGTGCGCCGATCATTCGGGTGGAAACGCCCCAAGACGTGGCGTAAACGTATTCCAGCTTCCCTTCCTTGGATTGGAACTTCGTGTCGAACGCCTTCGCAAAGTTTTGACCCAGGTGGTGAGACGTTCCAAACTGGATCGCTCGAAGGTCTTGAGTCATGGACTCCAAGCAGTAGGTATGATCCGCGCCAGGGAACTTCTCCCCTTCCGATTTAAGACCCTTCACAACGGGCACCGCCAACCAATCGGTGGCGAACTTGCCGTAGCACTCGTGAAGAATCGTGAGGCACTCCTCTTCTGCTTCCTCGTAGGTAGCGTGCGCGGTATGTCCTTCTTGCCAGAGGAACTCGGTTGTTCGGAGGAAAAGGCGCGTGCGCATCTCCCATCGAACAACGTTTGCCCACTGGTTGATCAACAACGGCAGGTCTCGATAGCTTTGAATCCACTTGGAGTAGGTGTTCCAAATGATGGTCTCGCTGGTCGGGCGGACGATGAGCGGCTCTTCAAGCTGAGATTCCGGGTCGGGAATCAGTCCGGTGCCGCTCGGGTTAGCCTTTAATCGGTAGTGCGTAACAACTGCGCACTCTTTGGCGAATCCCTCAACGTGATCGGCCTCCTTCTCGAGATAGGATTTTGGGATGAACAGCGGGAAGTAAGCGTTGACGTGACCGGTTGCCTTGAACATATCGTCCAGGGCGCGTTGCATGTTTTCCCACAGGGCATACCCGTGCGGCTTGATTACCATGCATCCGCGAACGGAGGAGTGGTCGGCAAGGTCTGCCTTTACGACCAGTTCGTTGTACCACTCGGAGAAATTTTCGCTCCGAGAGGGGATTCCCAAATTGC
>CAZAVC010000235.1:0-4350 GCA_964488265.1 uncultured Fimbriimonas sp. | reverse complement strand
CGGAAAAGATGTGGATTCAACAATTTGGTGTTCGGACGTCCGAACACTTCCCTGCTCAGATTCCCGCGCCCTTTCGACAGGGTGCTCCGTCTTCAACATTTAGGGTTGACATCTTTGAACACCTGGGTTCAACTAGGCACATGAAGATGCAATGCCCGAATGGAGAACTGATGGCAAGAGGACGAGCGAAATCGACCGGACGCACGGTGAAACCCGCTGGGGTCACTTTTGAGACGGGCGTTCTTGAGTATTTGGAGTTTCTAGGCGAGCGCGAGGACCGATCTCGAAGCTGGCTCATCAACCAAATGATCAAGGCGCACGCGATGAAGGAAGGAATCGATATCCGGACGTTTGCATCTAAAACCGCACAACAGATGGATTGATGAGTGAAAGACCAAGCGCCGAGCACAGATAGGGACGGACGAATCGCAGGACAGCAAGCCTTCAGCGGCTTCAAGCTGCCGACGAGTTCGACCACCTACACGCCGAACCAATTTTTCGACGTGGTGCTCCCTCACGCCTCCCGTGGCTGCCTGCGCCTGGTCGCGTACATCATTCGGAAGACCCTCGGATGGTCTGACGAACATGGGAATCCCCAGAACCCCAACGCCCACGTCACTTACCGCGAACTGATCGAGAACGCTGGGATCTCCCGAGGAGCGATCAAGGAAGCCATCGCCGAGGCTATGGATAAGCGGTTCATTGACTGCCTGAGGTTCGGGCAACCCCACAAAGCAGGCGAGGAGGGCTTCTCTGCCCTGTACAGCCTGAGATGGGACGAGCGGGAGGAGTACGTCACTTCCCTGCCTGAATTCAATGGCTTCTTCGCCGGAAACGGCAATCTCACCCACATCCCCAACCAATTTTTTGACTTCCTTGTCCCGCGTGAGGCTCTTGCCGTCGTGCGAGTCGTCGGCGTCATCATCCGGCACACCATCGGGTTCCAGACCAAGTTTGGATTCCGCCGCCAGCACGTCGAAATGTCCTTCTCCGAGATCATGAGACGCACTGGAATCGCGTCGTCATCCACAATCAGCGGGGCGCTCAAGACAGCCATCGAGGGCCGATATATTCGTAAGGTTTCCGAAGGGGTCTTCGATCCCGAGGCAGGGGCCATGAGCAAGGCGACCACCTTTGGCATCTTCTGGGAGGATTCACCCCAATTTGAACCTGAAATCGGGAACGGTTCAAAAATCGAAGCGGAGGATCGGTTCAAAAACCGAAGCGGAAAGATCGAGACGGTTCAAAAATCGAAGCGGGGCATCGGTTCAGAAATCGAAGCGGAAAACGGTCCAAAAATCGAAGTGGGAACGGTTCAAGAATCGAAGCGGGAAGCGTTCAAAAATCGAAGCGATATTAAAACAACAAATCTAAACAACCCTTCTAAACAACAACAAACGGACGTCGTCGCCGGGGAAAGTGGAACGCTATCGCTTTTGGTTCAGAAACTCATGGCGGTAGGGCTTGAAGGATCCAAGGCGAGCGAAATCGTCGAGCGCTTCGACCGGGAGCGTATCGAGCGCCAGATCGACGCGTTGCCATCTCGGAAGATCAAATCCAGCCGAACAGGATTCCTCATTCGAGCGATTGAACTCGACATTCCCGTCGAGTCAGCCCAAAGATCAGCGACAGAGGCCTCCATGCTTGCGGAGCACTTCTACGCCGAGTTAGGCGGGAATTCGGGCGAGCCCGTGGGGTTCGTCTCAACCGCAGATGAGGAGGCGGCTCAGAATTTGGTGACGAAACTCCCGAAGGTTCTCTCGGTCAAGCCAGACCGGGCCGGACGAGAACTTGCAAGGTTTGTTTTGCGTCAGTCGGAGAAGTCCAAGTTCCCCGTGCGCTCACTTCCGCTCGCGATCCGCACCTATGGCGACGAATTTCTGGCGTCCAGCCAAGTGCGAGCTGAGCGGGAAGAACGAGAGCGCCAATCGGAGCGGAAGGCTGACCATCAAAAGAGATTCGAGCCCATTTACCGGCAGGAGCTTAGGGCGAAGGCCGCACAGATCGAGGCCGAAGCGGGCGAAGCCTGGGAGAAGTGTACGGCCTGGTTCAAGTCTCGCGCAGAGAGAAGGCGGGGCATGTCGGAGACCTTCTATCGCCGCGTGATGGAGCAATGGGAGAGCCCGGAAGGCAGGGCGGAAATTGTCCTGGAATATCTCTCCGAGACCCAACCCGAGGCAGTACCATCCTTCTGGGAGTGGGACGCCACCAACAACCCAACCCCATTTTCCAAGGAAGGAGCAAACGTATGAGCAGCACCATTTCGGTTATCAATCACAAGGGAGGCGTCGGAAAGACGACCACAGCCGTCAATCTAGCCGCCGGAATGGCTCGTCACGGCTTCAAAGTCCTTCTGGTAGACCTTGACCCTCAAGGGAATGCCACATACGGCCTAGGCGTCGATTTCAGCCCCGGAGAGTCGCCTTCGATCTCCCAGGTTCTTCTCGATCCGGAGACGCCGCTGAGCGAGGTGATTCTGGACACCGAGGAGCCGAACCTCAAAATCATTCCGGCAGACATTCGCTTGGCCCATACGGCTGTCCAACTCAATGCCGCTGTGTTTCGCGAGACCAGGCTCAAGAAGGCTCTGGCAACGGTTCCGGAGTTCGATTACATCATCATCGACGCTCAGCCCACGCTGGATCTTCTGCCCGTGAACGCAATCTATGCGGCCGACCGGCTCCTGATTCCAACCGAACTGACCGGATATGCGCTTTGTGGCCTCAGCGACTTGATGAGCACCATGAAGGTCACGAAGAACGGTAACGACTATGACTACCGGATTCTTCTAACCAAGGTGACCGGCCACGGTGAAGATCGGCAGTTCCATGCGATCAAATATCTCGAAGCGCTCGCCGACCGGATTCTCAAGACAAGAATTCGGCACAACGAAGCCATTCCGAGAAGTCAGATTGAAACTGAGGAGGCGGATCCGGTTCCGGTCGTGCTCCAAAAGTCGTACAGCCGAGGAGCTCAAGACTACCGAGCGCTTGTGAAGGAGATTCTAGAACTATGGCCCGCCTAAAAGACCGACTGAATGCTGCCGCCGAAGGCGAAGCCTCATCTGAAGCTCTGCTCAAAGAAGGAGGAGAGCGATTCGCCAACGTGCCGGTTTCGGCAGTGCTCCCCGACCCGGATCAGCCGCGGAAGAGTCTCGGAAGCCTGGAAGAGCTCAAGGCCTCCATTCAGGAGCACGGCATCATCCAGCCAATCGTCATCTCTCCGTATGGCGAGGAGCAGTTCCTCATCATTGCGGGCGAGAGAAGGTTTTCAGCGGCAAAAGAGTTGGGACTCAAAACGGTGCCCGCGATCATCCGTACCGTGGACGAGCACAGGCGACTCGAAGTCCAGATCATCGAGAACATCCATCGCCAAGAACTCAGCCCGGTGGAAGAAGCCGCCGCCTACCGGAAGCTGATGGAGGAGTTCAGTCTTTCGCAAAGACAACTCGCAGCCAGGCTTGGAAAGTCCCCGGCCGCAATCAATGAGACCATCCGGATTCTCTCTCTTCCTGACGAGATTCTTGAGAGTGTTCGGACGTCCGAACGCCTGACTCGGTCTGTGCTTCTCGAAATTGCGAAGCAGGAATCCGAGGAAGCAAGAGACGCTCTTTGGCAAGCGGCCCTGAGCGGGTCGCTTACCGTCAAGACGGCAAGGCAGAAGAAAGAGCCCTCTAGCAATGACGAGGCAAAGCCTCGCACCTCTGTTCCTTTCCGCACCAAGCATGCGACGGTGACGCTCGTCTTTGCCCAGGAGACAGTAAGCCCTCAAGAGGTCGTGGATGCTCTGTCGCAAGCGCTCAGAGAAGCCAAGGTTGCCCTTCGTCATGCCGCAAGTGCGGCCATCGAGAACTCTGAAGCATAGCCCCAAGTGCCATGCTGAGCCCCTGACGACCAACCCAATCACACCTGACTCACCTGTGGATGAGCGACGTGGCGAACCTGTCGTGAATCTCGCGCATCTAATAGTGCATGAGGAAGCAAGAGGCCGCCGAGTTTCTAGGCGTCAGCACCCGCACAATCGAGCGGCTCGTCGCCGAAGGAAAACTCGTTCAAGGACGGGCAAAGAGTAAGACGAGGCCGGTCGTCGTCTTTGACCGGGCACAACTGGAGCGGCTGAAATCTGAGATTGGCTCGGGCGAGATGAGGGAAGTGTTCGGACGTCCGAACACTTCCAAGCCCAAGGGTTCCGTAGGGTTCAGGCTCGATCCTTACTACATGGCTCGGCTTGAGGAAGAGGGAAAGGCGCAGGGGCTCAGCGCGGGAGAATATGCGCGAAGGTTGGTCGTCAGGGGATTGGAAGTTGGTGACGAACTGACAACCCTTAGGAAGTCGCTTGGGCATATGTTCT
>CAZAVC010000234.1:0-4355 GCA_964488265.1 uncultured Fimbriimonas sp. | reverse complement strand
CCCTATCCCTAGTTTTGCCAGTTTTTGGAGAAGATCTTCTAACGACTGTAGAAGAAAAAGCAGCCTTGCTGGACCGGTTTTGCTAAATCCGAACCGTTCCAGACCTCGCAATCGTGGGCAAAGACAAAAGACCGCAAGGACGGGTTTTCCGGTTCGAATCGCGGCGATTAGGGTCTCATTGTCATGAACGCGCAGATCGTTTCTCAGCCACCAAACAGAGATACCCTGGTTCAATTCGCCCGTTTCCACAAGGCATTGCTACGAGATTTCAAGATCGCGAGTCACCGCCGGCAAACGAGAACCTGTTGGGATTCTGGAACGTCTTTTTTAGTAGGAAAGGTTTAGACTGGAGTCGCCATGGCCAAGTCCTTGAATGATTTTGTTGCGGAAGCTTTACAAACCGTTAGCGAAATTACGCCTGAGGATATGGCACAGAACTTGTTCAAGTCTTCCGTGTTGATTCTCGACGTGAGAGAGCCTGACGAGTTTGCCGCAGGACACCTCCCGGGAGCGATCAACGTCCCCAGAGGGTTTCTGGAAGTGAAAGCGGATCTTGAACACCACAAGCGCGACGAGCGGCTGGCTAATCGCGAACAGGCGATTGCCTGCTACTGTGGTGGAGGGTTCCGCAGCGCACTGGCGGCGAAGACGTTGCAGGAGATGGGCTTCAGCGACGTCACTAGCATGGCAGGTGGCTGGACGGCTTGGATCGAGAGGTCTTTGCCCGTTGAGCGACCGAAGGCCTCGGGGGATAACAACGAAAGTTTAGTTGGATTCTCTGCGCCATGACATCTCCCCGCTCCTCCACCGTTAGAAACGACCGTCGCTTCCCCAATGGGTCCCGAGCGGCGCTTTCGTTGCTGTATTCCGGAGGCTTGCCGGAGCACGCCGAGATGGCGACGGGGATATTGCGCGACCTAAGCCTTCGTGCCACATTTGCCATCGATCCTGCAGAAGTTGTCCTACAAGTTCCGCAATGGCGAGACGTTTTTTACTTTGGCCACGAGGCGATGAACGGTTCGCTTGCCGGATACGCGTCTGAAGACGGTTTGACCAACTGGACGCGGCTGGCAGTGGAGCACGAGCTTCACCTGGCCAATAAGTTCATTCGAGAAGAACTGGACACCACCGCAAAAGGCGTGTGGGTGCCTAGCGAACGGCCGCATGACGCTCAGGGCAGCTACGAACCGCTTTTGTCAAAGACTTTTGAGTACGCCGTTGGGCCCGTTGAGGGTGTGAACATGGTTCGCACGCCAAGAACGCAACTGCGATCTTCTGAGCTGCTGGAGTACCCCATCTCGACCATCCGAGAGCTTCAAAACACCCGCTCTCTTCGCTGGACCATCATTCGGATCGATGGTTTGTTCAATGGAGCCGATAACCGGCGCATTCTTGCCCACCGTCTCTTGATTGAAGCGATTGCTCGCAATCGCAGCAACATTTGGGTCGCCCCTGTGGGCGAAGTTTGGGAAGCCATGAAGGCGGCTCGCTTGCAGACTGTCGCCGATGCGGCGGTCGAGCAAATGATGCGCGGCATGGTTGCGGGGATCAAGCCGGAACTCCACTAGCTGGGCTTATTCTCATTACTGAGAGCAATTATTTTGCGTTTGTGATCTTTTGAGTGCGTCACGCGTAAACTTCCGTTGACCTTGGTCACCGGAGCCCATGCACGTGAGTAATCGCCCAATCACTATTGAAGATCTCGAGAGGTTTCAGCTTGTATCCGACCCGCAGCCGCACCCGAGCAACGGGTCCATCCTCTTTGCCGTCAAACGCCAAGAGCCCAAGAACAAAGCGATTACGCATCTCCATCTCATCGATCGGAACCGAACGATTCGGCAGCTAACCCAGGGTGAGAAGTCCGCATCGAGTGGACGCTGGTCGCCGGACGGTTCGACGATCGGGTTCGTCTCCACACGAACGGGCGGCGCTTCTCAAATTCATCTCCTTCCTTCGGTCGGAGAAGCATTTGCCCTGACTCAGCTTGAGGAAGGGTCCATCGCCGATATTCAATGGTCGCCAGATGGAAAATCGATCGCCTTCTTGTATCGTGCCACTCATCCAAGCTTTACCGAGGCGGCCAAGAAGCATCGTGAAGAGAATGGTCTCTCCGATCCACCCAAAGAGATCGACGACATTTGGTATCGGCTAGACGGCGATGGCTACTTCTTGAGCGCTCGCTACGAACTTTGGGTCGTCGAGGTGGCCTCCAAGGTCGCTCGAAAACTCTATGCCGCCTCACCAACAGGCGACTACGCTTTCTCTTGGCACCCGGACAGCTCGAAGTTGGTGGTCTCGCACACCGCGAACGCGCGGCCGATGGCGGAACCGCCCAACGATCAGGTTTACATCGTCGGTCTCGACGGATCGGTCAAGCAGCTACCGGGACTTCCGAAGGGTGAGAAGAGCGCGCCGAAGTTCTCGCCAAGCGGCAACCTCATCGCCTACGCCGGGGACACCTCAGAAGACGATCCGTGGGGCACTCGCAACACCAAGATGTACATCGTCTCCGCAGAAGGCGGGGAGCCGAAGGACATTTTGGGGCACACCGATTACGACTTGAACGTTGCCACCCTGAGCGACACGAAGGAAGCCGCGTACGGTGCCGCCTACGAGTGGCTTTCCGAGACTGAATTGCTCGTTCAGATTGGATGGAAGGGTGAACAACAGCTTGCCAAGCTTTCACTCGGCGGCGAAGTTTTGTTTGTGACGGAGGGCAAGCATTCCGTCACGCTAGGCGGGCTCACTGCAGATAAGCGAACTGTCGGCGTGGTGTACGGCCACCCGGGCATGATCCCAGAACTTGGTCGTTTGGTTCTTGGAGAGAATCTGGAGACTCTCACCTCGTTCAACGCCGCGTGGCACTCGGAAGTCGAGGTTCGGCTGCCCGAAGAGCATTGGGTAAAGACTCCAGACGGCACCGATCTGCATTTTTGGGTGATCACTCCGGTCGGGTTTGATCCTGCCAAGAAGTACCCGGCGGTGCTGGAGATTCACGGGGGTCCGCACACCCAATACGGCTGGACCTTCTTCCACGAGTTCCAGGTGCTTGCCGCACAGGGCTACGTAGTGGTTTACAGCAATCCTCGCGGTTCTAAGGGCTACGGAGAAGCGCACTGCGCGGCGATTGCCGGAGACTGGGGCAACAAAGACTGGATCGACGTGCAGGTCGTTCGCGATTGGATGAAGGCGTGCTCCTTCATCGATACCCAGCGAATGGGAGTCATGGGCGGATCCTATGGCGGCTACATGACCAACTGGGTGATCGGAAACTGTCACGACTTCGCCGGGGCGATCACCGATCGGTGCGTTTCGAACATGGTCTCCATGGCGGGGAATAGCGACTTCCCGTTCAACAAAGACGGCTACTTCAAAGGAATCGCGTGGGGCGATCACGAGGACATCAAGGAACTGTGGCGACAGTCGCCCATTTCCTACTTCAAGAACGTGAAGACCCCAACGCTCGTCATTCACAGTGAGGGAGATCTTCGGTGTAACGTTGAGCAGGGCGAGCAAGTGTTCACCGCACTGCAGCAAGAAGGGGTTTCTTCTCGATTCGTCCGGTATCCGTTCTCGACCAGTCACGGAATGTCTCGATCCGGTCCGGCGGATCTGCGAAAGCACCGCCTGAACGAGATCGTTTCCTGGTGGAAGATATACCTTTAAGTCGCTACTTTACATGAGATGATAGGGGTCCACATCCACTAGGATCTGGACCTCTTTCGTTTGAAGCTCCTGGGTGACCTCGCGAATCGGCTCGAGGTCGGTCCCCGGCTCGCACTTGATCAGCAGGTGCCGTCGCCAACGGTTTTGGAGTCGTTCCAGAGCGCAGTTGGCAGGACCGATGACTTCCAGACCGGGGAAGAGTCGCAGATTGTCGGCAACGTCCCGCGAAAGTTCGGTCACCGCGGAGGAGGACTCGCCCGTGAAGATGACGTTGATCAGCTTCACAAACGGCGGGTAGCGAACGGCCGACCGTTCCTTCAGAGTCTCTTGATAGAGATCCACATAACCGTGTCGAGCAGCGGTTTGGATCGCCGAGTTTTCGGGGAAGAAGGTCTGGATGACGACTTCGCCGGGCTTCTGTCCTCGACCGGCTCGTCCCGCGACCTGCGAAAGCAATTGATAGGTGCGCTCCGTGGCGCGGAAGTCGGGAAGGTTGAGAGAGATATCGGCGGCGATCACTCCAACCAGCGTCACGTTCGGAAAGTCGAGCCCTTTTGCGATTAACTGAGTACCGACAAGGATATTGGTCTCGTTGGCTCGAAACTCGGCGAGGGTTTGTTCCAGGGCGCCTTTTTTGGCGGCGATATCCCGGTCTAATCGAGCTACCTTTGCCTGCGGGAAGAGTTCTG
>CAZAVC010000233.1:0-4358 GCA_964488265.1 uncultured Fimbriimonas sp. | reverse complement strand
ACCGTGGCGGGCACGAGGTGATCACCACCATCATGCTCAACAATATCGCCATCTACCTTACGGATGCGTTGGTGATCGGCCCGCTTAAAGACCCCGCTGCGGCGTACCCCACCACCGAATCGCTCAGCAAAGCCACGCGGCTTGCCAGCGCGGTCAAGGCAAACGACTTGCAGATCAACTTCGCGCTGTTGGTCGGCGTGGGCATTGCCGTCGGCATGGCGATCTGGCTGAAAAAGACCAAACCCGGCTACGAACTTCGAGCCACCGGAGCAAACGCCACCGCTGCCAAGTTTGCAGGCGTGGATACCAAACGGGTCACCCTTTCGGCGATGGTGGTTTCGGGAGCCATTGGCGGCCTAGCGGGTGCGCTCATGGTGTTCGCCCACGAGTTTCGGTTCTATCAGGGCTTCTCACCGGGGTACGGGTTCGACGCGCTAGGGGTTGCCCTCCTGGCAGGCGGAAGCAGTTTCGGATTGTTGCCCTCGGCGCTCTTCTTTGGCGCGTTGGCAAAGGGCGGCACGGCTCTGGCGGCGCTCTCAATTCCCAAGGGCATCACCACCCTTACACTGGGAGTGGTGGTTCTAGCCTTTGCAGCGGTGCGCTACGGTCGAAAGGTAAAAGGAGGCGGCGATGGCGCTTGATCCGGTTCAGTTAGCGATCTCAACCGTCACGCTCTCTGCGCCTTTGGCGCTGGCGGCTATCGCGGGCTACATGAGCGAGCGCAGTGGCGTCATCAACATCGCCCTAGAAGGGAAGATGCTCACCGCGGCGTTTGCCTGCTTCGCGGCTTCGACCTATCTTGGAGCCGTTGGCGGAATTCTGGTGGCGCTGGTGGTCGGAATCCTCTTCTCGCTCCTCCACTGGTACGCCACGCAAAAGCTCAAGATCGATCCGATCATCTCCGGCATGGCGCTGAACCTTATCGCGGTGGGTGCCACCAACTTTGGCAAAGAGCTCTTGCCGCCCGACCCCATTGCGGACGGCAAAACGCTTCCGCTGCAACTCTTTTACGTGTTGGCGTTTGCGGTGCCGTTTGCGGTGATGGTGTGGAGCGCAAAAACTCGCGCCGGACTCCGCTTGCGAGCCGTGGGTAGCGACCCGGACAAGGCAAGACTCGTCGGCGTCAGCCCGCTCTCGGTGAGATTCGGCGCATTGGTGGCAACAGGCATCCTCACCGGACTCGCCGGATCTTTGCTAGTAACGGAAACGCGCAACTTCACCGACGGCATGACCGCAGGTCGAGGCTACATCGCCCTCGCCGCGCTCATCCTTGGCGGCTGGCGACCCGTGCCCGCGCTCCTAGCGACCATCCTCTTCGGGTTCGCTTCTGCAGTTCAAATTCAGCTGAAGGGAACCGAGCTAGCCGGAGCCAACATCCCGTCCGGAGTGTGGTCCATGCTTCCGTATTTGGTTACTTTAATCGCCTTGGCAGGATTTGTTGGAAAACAGCGTACTCCTGGAGGACTCGGGAAGGTCTAAGGAATAGGGACATGGGGATTTCTACTTTCGCATCCGCTTTACTCGTCGCAGGTCTTGGCAGCACACCCGAGAACACCTTCCAACAGATTCAGCGCGCTCATGAGAATCTCAAGTCGGGAACGATCAAGTACAACCGACTCTTTCAGGGTAAGAATCCGCCCAGCACGCTCTTTTCCTTCGGCCCGGGGCGATTCTCGTCTAGAACCTTTGGTCCCGCGCTAAACGATCTGTTCACCAACGATCGCACCATTCAGCTCAAATCGGGCTCCATCTACCTCTTCGATGCCAACACCTATGAAGCGGTTAAGTACAGCCCGGCGAAGGGAGCAAACTTGTACGATTCCATCTCGGAAGCGGGCGTGCTGAAGGATGAAGTGATCGAGGTCTTCATGAGCCCTCGAGGCGCGGCAGAGTTCCTAAGCTCCATGCGAAGGTACAGCGGCTGGAAGCAAGAAAAGAACGGCCTCAGCGCGAAGGGAAGTCGCAACGGCAAGCCGTACAACATTCGGCTTGCGTACGACGCCAAGTACCTGCTCACCCGAGTGGAAGTGAAAGAAACAGGAGTGGTCTACGGCTGGCAACGCGTAAGCGGAAGCTTTACCGCCCCCACCATTCCGGCCGGGGCTCGCAACGCGCAAACCATTAGCAAGATTCCCGGATTCGCGGCCGGGCCGTACGGCGCCCGAAGCACGCTGAAGAAGATGTTCACCTACTACACTCGCAAGCAAGCGGGTGCGGTGCGTGTGACCTTGGAGAAAGCCAACTACACCATTACTTGGAAGCCGAACTACGTTCGCCAAGTGGGGCCGAATCTAGATTGGTCTTACGCCGGAACCATGTTCACCGGCAAGAACCTAAAGACGGGCAAAGTTAAGCAGGGCAAGATAGATACCGTGCCCGGAGTGCTAGAAACCGTTCAATCCGATCCGGTGCTGCCCTTCACACGATCGCTTCTCTCCGGCAAGCTTCCCATCGAACCCTACACCGGCGATGGCATGAAGGCTCAGGTGATGGGAGCGATGGAAGTGGGCGGGGTCGCCGTGACCATCGTCAAGCTCACTGGAAAAGGACCCTCGCTCTCGCTCTTCATCGCCCCTAACGGCGCGCTGGTGAGAGTAGAGAACGAGTACGAAATGAAAAAGGGCAGTCGAATAACGACCACCCTTGAGATCAAGAACCTTAACTGATTCGGTTACGAGCCGGATTTGCCTCCGGTTCGTTCCTCTCGCAGCCGAATCCGCTCCAAAACGGCGAGCGACTTTTCAATCACCGGGTCGCTTTCAAACGGCAGCGCGGGCCGATCTACTTTCACTTCCACATCCGGAACCACGCCGTTGCCCTCTAATCTGGTGCCCCTGAGCGTGACGTAATCTGAGATGGGGTACTGCATGCTAAACCCGTTGGTGGCGTCCACAATCACCGAAACCAGAACCGCTCCGGCCGACTTAGAACCCACAACGCTGGCGCCGTAGATCTCCTTCATCGCCGCGGCAAAAATCTCAGCCGCACTGCCCGATCCCTCGTTCACCAGAACCACCACGTTGCCCTTGTAAACCGGACCCGTGCTGGATCGCGGCTTCATGGCTCGACCCATGGAAGACGCCTCGATCAGCGAGTTCGGCTTGCGACCGTTCTCTTTCTCGAACCGGGTGTAGGTGCCTCGATCGATCATGTAGCCCATGGTGTCCTCGCTAGAGATGAAGAATCCGGCAAGGTGCATCAGGTTCACCACCGCGCCGCCGCCGTTGAATCGGAGGTCGATGATGAGGTTCTTGGCGTCCTTAGCCTTGTCGATCAACTCCGCAACGTTCTTGGAATCGTAGTTGCGCATGTCGAACGACCAAACGCTGATCTTGGCGGTGTTCTTGTCCACCCAGGTCAGCTCTTCTTTGCGGATGGTGGAAAAGGGTCGGCGGGTGAGCTCGTACGTCTCGACTTTGCCGGATCGCTTCTTTACCTTCAGTCGAACCTTGGTGCCCTCTTCTCCGGCAATCTTGCCCGGCCCGTCCGCTTTCTGACCGTCGACTTCCGTAATCAGGTCGCCCGGCTCAAGCTTCACCTCGCTGGCGGGTGCACCCTCCACCACGCGAATGATGAGCAGCCCTTCGGGAGTTACCGAAGACTGAAACCCGATGCCCACCGTTTTGCCCGTGTTTCGACGCTCGGTGGATTTGGGGGTGTTGAGCACAATGTGGCTGAACCCGAACTTCCGCAGCGCGTCGTTGATGCCGCGCACAAACTCTTCGTCGTCCTTGGCACCCTCGATCTTCTCTTTGTTGGCGTCTAAGAAGTCGTTGAGCTTCTTGAAATCGGTGTTGGGAACAAAGGCAAAGCGGTCGATGGTGGTCTTGAGCTTCTCCATCACCGCTTGCTTCACCTTCGGGTCTTTGTCGACGGTTTGAGCGAAGGCGGAGCTGAACAGCAGGGCCGAGCCGAGCACGGCAATGCCGAGCGTTCTCAGCGAGGATCGAACGGGGCGCATAAGCAACATTGTGGTTCCTTAAACTACCGGGTTCAGACGGAAAATGGTTTCCGCAGGTTCAAAGTTGTGTTTCGACCGGGGTACCGCTGCGGGATCCGGTCAGATGATACAGATGCAGTCGAGACCCTACTTGTCTGGAAGGGAATCCATCGTCTCGCGAGGTCAAATGGAGGCATGGTCAAAATTTCCAAACGAACCTCCGAATCCGCGAAAATCAGTTTATAGTACTATCAGGCGGAAAAGCTCTTCTGCTTGAGTGTGACTGAAGCATCCGCTTTTGCCGCACCGGTCAGCTAGTCATTTCCAGTTGGGTCTCGGTTCGTGGAAGTCGCGCTCTGCGCAGTTCTCATCAATGTTGGGTAGCTAGTGGCTCACTCCGTAATTAGACAGTAATGGC